>DGED01000081.1:4671-11185 GCA_002385755.1 Caryophanales bacterium UBA3935
CGGATACTGCGGGCGCATTCCATCGTCAGGCGATCCTGGAACTCCAGGGAATCAATCCCGACAAGACGGACGATCTCCTCAAGCTGAGATTCTTGATGAAGAATCTCCATCGCCGTTTGCACTTGCTTGGACCAGTCCTTTTGCACGCGCGAATCAAAATAGTCGCGCAAGTTGTCCTCGTAAAGCGAGTAGCTCCTTAGCCAATCGATGGCCGGGAAATGACGGCGATACGCCAAAGCGGCGCTTAAGCCCCAAAAGACCTTGACGATGCGAAGCGTCGCCTGCGATACCGGCTCGGACGTGTCTCCGCCCGGGGGCGACACGGCGCCGATAGCTGAAATCGCGCCGATCCGCTCTTCGGTTCCCATGCACTTGACAAGACCCGCCCGCTCGTAAAACTCGGCGAGGCGGGACGAAAGATAAGCGGGATAGCCTTCCTCGCCCGGCATCTCTTCCAAACGCCCGGACATTTCCCGCAAAGCCTCCGCCCATCGCGAGGTCGAATCGGCCATAATCGCGACGCGGTAGCCCATGTCGCGGTAGTACTCGGCGATGGTGATCCCGGTGTAAATCGAGGCCTCGCGCGCGGCGACCGGCATATTTGACGTATTGGCGATAAGCACCGTTCTTTTAATCAAATATTCGCCGGTCTTGGGGTCATGCAGGCGGGGAAACTCGTTCAAAACGTCGGTCATCTCGTTGCCGCGCTCGCCGCAGCCGACATAAACGATAATGTCGGCGTCGGCCCATTTTGCGAGTTGATGCTGGACGACGGTCTTCCCGCTGCCAAAGGGTCCCGGGATCGCCGCTATGCCGCCAATCGCGATCGGGAAAAACGTGTCAATCACGCGCTGTCCCGTCACCATCGGCTCCCGCGGCGCCAGCTTCTGTTTATACGGCCGGGATTTCCGCACGGGCCACTTCTGCAACATCGTGATTTCTTTTTCCTTGCCGTCGTCTCCCTTGACGCGGGCGATAACGTCGGTAATCGTCGCCGGTCCCTCGCTTATCCACGTCACGGTTCCCTCCGTGTCCTGAGGAACCATGATTTTGTGAAGAACGACGGACGTTTCCTGAACTTCGCCGAGGACGTCGCCCGTCACCACGCGGTCGCCTTCTTTCGCAACCGCTTTAAAATCCCATTTGCGCTCGCGGTTTAACCGGGGAACGTCTATGCCCAAGGGGATGCGGTCGCCCGCGCTTTTATATATTAAATCAAGCGGCCTTTGAATGCCGTCGAAGATACTCTCGATCAAACCGGGGCCAAGCTCAACCGATAGGGGCTCGTCCGTGTAATAGACGGGCTCGCCGGGACCGATGCCGGCCGTTTCCTCGTAAACCTGGATCGATGCCCGGTCGCCCCTTAACTCGATAACTTCCCCGAACAATAATTTATCGCTGACGCGGACGACGTCATACATCTGGACGTCGGCCATGTTCTTTGCCACTACCAAAGGGCCGGACACCTTGGTAATAATCCCGGCTTTTTTCTCATTTTTCATCACTGCCACCAACCTTTCTAAAATATGTTAATCCCGATGGCTTTTTCCACGTTATCTTTAATCTTCTCTAACCCGACGCCTTTGGAGTCGGTTTTCGTCGGGAGCGGGATGATTATCGGAAACGGCGAATACTGATATTTCTCCACCGTTTCGGGAACGGCCTCATATATGTCTTCCGCTAAAAATATAATTCGGCACCTTTCCTGCGCCAGCCGGGCGACGATTTTTTCCGCCTCGAACGGGCTTTTTACAATATGCGTTTTGATGCCGACGGCGTTAAACAAAACCACGGCGTCGTCGCCGCCAATGATGGCGATGTCGTTTCTTTCTTTCATATCGTTCCCGCCTTTCTCAATATTCGATTAAATCGGCTTCGTCCCCCGCGTAAAGCAAACGGATATTGCTGGCTTCCGCCTGCCTCGCCAGGTAATAATAGATAATCGGTCCGATGCCGAAAGAATCGTAGCGGTAGTTTTTCATGACGTTGATTATCAATTGTTCGAAATAACGCTCCAAAACGTCGATATTCCCGCTTTGAAAATATTTCTTTAACCCGAGGCCGATTTTTTCCGCGTAATAATCTTTAAAACAAACCGCAAGCGTCTCGTTATCGGACGCGCGCGCCTCTTCGAATACCCGGTAAGGAATCAATCCGCCCGAAAGAAACATCTCGCCGAACCGCGATAAATCCCAACCGAGCGCTTTCGAGCGAAGCAGCATCACGATGTTTTTCGTGTCGACCACGGTCTGAAAATAGGCTTTCAGCGCCGAATCAGCCAAAAGAGGCATCCGCCGGAAAACGTCGCGATAGACAATTTTATCGGCAAGCGCGCTGAAACGCCGGGGATCGGCGGTCTCTCCCGCGGCCACGGCGATTTCCCTCACCAGGCCGGCGGAGTTTTTGTCCAAAAGCGAGTAGTCGTCGGCAAAGACGGCCAACTCCAGCGCCTCCGCGGAGATGTTTCCGCCCGGCATGTAAAGTTCGGTCGCGGCGGAGAATAGTTTTCTCTTAAAAGCAGCNNCGCGGCCACGGCGATTTCCCTCACAAGGCCGGCGGAGTTTTTGTCCAAAAGCGAGTAGTCGTCGGCAAAGACGGCCAACTCCAGCGCCTCCGCGGAGATGTTTCCGCCCGGCATGTAAAGTTCGGTCGCGGCGGAGAATAGTTTTCTCTTAAAAGCAGCTTTAATATTGACGGCGTCAATCTCGATAAAAAACAAATCGGTCAAGCGCCGGTCGGGGGAAATCTCGTCGAAAAATTGTCTTAATACCGCCAGCTCCGAAGCAATAATATCCTCAAGCGAGTCGCCTCCCTCGCCGTAGCCAAAATCGCGAAGTTGTTTTAAAAACTCGTCCTTTTTCATCTTCGCCAATTTCGCGTAATGCCCGCGGTTCAATAGCCGGCCTTCGATGGCGCTGATTATCCCGTTGGCGTATGGATAATTCATTTTACCCCTCCGTCCGGAAAAGTAATTTCGCAATCTCCGGTTCGCGGCTTTCTTTAAGCGCGGAAAGAATCGCCTCGTATGAAAGATCAATGTCATAATCACGACCGACGAGAATAAACCCGCCGTCGATGTCTACCGCTTCGGAAGACAGCCGCAAACCCAAACCCGGGCCGAGCAGGTCGTTTAATTTGTCAAGATCGTGAAGGCCTTCCTTTTCTTTGCCGGAGCAAAACAGGCGCTTATACCGCGCGAACTCGTCTGCGGATACCTTGACAATCTCGTCGCCCGCGAGCGATTCTCTTTTAAGCATTTTTACAGTAAGCTCGACAAACTTCTCGTCGGGAAGTTCTTTGAGTTTCGCCGCCGCGGCGGAGATCACCCGCTCAATCAGTTCCTTCTTTGCCTTCAATAATTTGTGTCTGGCCTGCTGTTCGAACTCGATTGTTTTCGTTTTTATCCGGTCGTCCGCGCGGAGTTTGGCTTCCGAAATTATTTTATCCGCCTCGGCGCGCGCCGCGGACAAGATCTCTTCGGCGATTTGACCGGCTTTTGCTTCGCCGGCGGTAACAATCGCCTTCGCCTCGGCCTTGCCTTTTTCGATTATTTTCTCGTATAATTTATTTTCCGCCAAAAGAACCTCACCCATTTCTAAAACGGGATGTTCCAAATCAACAACAGGCCAGCCAAAAGCGCGAGGATCGCGTATGTCTCGACAACCGCCGTCATAATCATACCGCTGGTCGAGGCTTTCGGTTGTTTGGCCGTCATGTGAATGGCGCTTACCGCGGTTCTCGCCTGGTATAAAGCGGATAAAAGCCCGACAATCGTTATCGGCATGCAAGCCCCAAAAAACAGCCAGCCTTGTCCCGTGGTCAACGCCGGCGCGCTTCCGCCGAGCAGGCCAAGCCTGTTAATTAAAATGACTGCGGTCAAAAATCCGTAAATCCCTTGCGTTCCCGGAAGGGCTTGAAGAATAAGCAGCCTCACGAAAAGTTCCGGTTTTTCCGACATGACGCCGGAAGCCGCCCTTCCTCCCATTTGCACGCCGATCGCGGAGCCGATTCCCGGTAAAATCGCGGCCAGGGCGGCGCCGATTATGGCAATAAGCAATCCATCATTCATGATTTATACCTCCTTGTAAATTTCCAATTTTAACTTTGTCAACATATTGTAATTTAAGCGATAAAGGTTCGAACGGGTATCCCCCGCCTTGATAGAAACGATTGAAAAACTCAATAAACTGCAAGCGCAGGTCATGCACGTAAGCCGATAAAATGCCCATCACGAGATTAAAGAGATGACCGACGATAAATATAACGGCGCCGATTATATAACCGAAAGCCGAGCCGGTAAACATCCCCGCAAGCATATTCATGACCCAGCCGATAATCGCCGTCGAAAGGCTTAAGGCGAGGATACGCGAATAGGAAAGAATGTCGCTCAGGTAACCGGTGACATTATAGAGCCCGCCCAAGCCGCCGAATAACTTTCCGAAAACTCCTTTGCTTTTCCGTCCGCCGGTGACGAGAATTATCGCCGCGCCGGTAACGGCGAGCGCCCCGCCGACGGCGTCTAAACCCGGGACAAACAGCATTCCTAACCCGGCCAGAATCAATACCCAACTGAACTGGTCGAAGAGGGCGTCGAAATACCTTCCCCGCCGGATATCGTCATACGCTTTTATTAAGATCCCGGTTATTATATGCAAACCGCCGACGGCGAGCGAGACAATGAGCATTTTCAAGGGGTCGTTCATCGGCTCGATTAAATTGGGTTTTACGGTGAAACCAAAATAACTGCCGTACGCCGCGCCCCAAAGAATCGTCGCTATGCCCGCGTAAAAAAACACCTTCAAAAGGCGAGCGCTTTGATCTTTGGGCTTTTTTATTTTCAGGAAAAGAAATGTCGCCAGGGAAATGATAAAACCGTAACCGGCGTCTCCCATCATCATCCCGAAAATAAATAGGTACCAAAAAGACAAAGCCGGGTTGGGGTCGGTCTCATCGGGATGAGGTAGGGAATACATTTCCGTAATCGACTCGAACGGTTCGACAAATTTTTTATTTTCAACAACCGTTGGCGGCTCTTCCTCGGGCGCGGGGTCGGCGATATCCAAATCATATATGTCCGTAACCTCCGTTATCGCCCGTTTGAGCGCGTCAACCCGGTCTTCCCGCACCCAACCTTCCAAATAGGCAGCCCGCGGCATTTTCATTACCGGGGCTTGCTTTAACTCAATTTGCGTTTTTAACTGGTCGCTTAAAAGTTCCAGTTCTTTGCTTGATTCGGTGTATTCCTGTAATTCCGCTTCCGTCCGCCTAAGGCTTTCCCGGAGGGCGGATAACTCTTCTTCGATTCTCGAAATCACTTCGGCCGGCGTTCTCGCTTTTTCCGGCAAAGTGATTTCATGAAAATCAAAAGTCTTCAGGATATTAAGCAACGCCTCGTCGTCCTCCAGATAACAGACAACGGCGACCGCCAGCCCGTCCGGCGAGCGGTCAAAGATCATATGGCCGGCGCCGATATTTTCAACCGCTTGGGCAAAACTCTTCGCGTCGTAAGGTTTAATAAAACCGATCCGCGCGACGGAATACCTGCTTCTGCCCAGGCGAGAGCCAGGAACGGGCAAGTCCCGCCAGGGACGGTAGAAAGATATCGCGTCTTCTTTGGCTTTAATCTCGCCGCGCAAGGCCTCGATTCTCGCGCCGCTGTTCTCTATTTTCATTAGAAGTTCCTTACGGCTTTCATCGACGCGCATGAATTCCTCGTAAGCGACGACATGCTCTTCTTGATTCCTTTCGGCTTTGCTTTGGTATTCCCTCACCAGCCGAAGTGATTTTTCGGTCCGCGCGAGGAGCTCGTCTTCCGGCAACTCGCCCTCCCGCTCCTCAAGCGGAATCAACATCAACAGGCCGTACCGTTGCAAGTTTTTAAGCAGCGCTTCCTCGTAATCATTCAAAACGGCAAGCTTGACCTTTTTCACGGGAACAATCATAGAGAAAACACCTTCTCGACAATGTAATCAAGCGTCGCTTCGAAATTTCGCTCCGCCACTTGTTGTTGTTCTTCTATTTCCCGGTCGCAAGCGGCAAATATTTCTTTCTCCTTGTTATCAATAGCCGCGAGCGTTTCGACGTCTATTTCCTTTTCGCGACGGGTAGCGTCGTCAATAATCGCCTTGGCGTCCTTTTCGCTCTTCTCCCGCGTCTCCGCTAACATTAGGTTAACTTTTTCAACGGCTTCTTTTTTAATGGCTTCGGCCTTTTCTTCCGCTTTTTGCACTGACTGGAATATCGACATGATATCACCGCCTTTTTTCACTTACTTATATATTATATCACAAAAGTATTTTATAGTAAATTTATCGGTAAATCAACACACAGCAATACAATTATAACAAAATAATCACTTTTTGCAAGAATAATCAGAACTATAATGTTTTCATAAAGCTAAAATAATAAAAGAGCGATAAAGGAAACTATTTTATCCCAATTTCTCGCTCTCTATGATAATTAATTCATCGCGCGAATCGCTCGCATCTTCGCGGGGCTCGATATGGGCGATGAC
>DGED01000081.1:11373-16296 GCA_002385755.1 Caryophanales bacterium UBA3935
CACGGTCTTATCGCCGTGAGTGATTAGATGAAAATCGACATACACGTGATTCTTTTTGCCGCGGCTCCTGAATTTATGAATATCGATAATGTCATCGTCAAGCTTATAGATAATGTCAATTACTTCCCGCTCGTCAAGCGCCTTTTTATCAAGCAAGACGGGCAAAGAAAAACTAATAATTCGCAAAAACAAAGCGAAAACCAAGCCGGCGATAACAAGCGAAAGCAGGGGGTCGATTACCCGCGGAAATCCCGCCTTAATCAAAGCGGCCGACGCCAGGACGCCTATCGATATGAATATATCCCCGCGCGTGTGCAGCGAATCGGAAATTAAAACCTCGCTTTTCAGTTTTTTTCCCAACCGGTATTCAAAGGCGGCGACGATTATATTTAAAAGAAGGGTTGCGAAAACGCCCGCGAAAGCGGCGATATCAAGCTCGGGGGCGCGGGATGATAGCAAACCGCGAATCGCGTTTCCCGCAATTATCGCCGCTATCATGAACAGCATCGCGCCGATAAAAAACGACGCCATTGTTTCATGCTTATGATAGCCGTAAGGATGATCCTTGTCGGGGGAGCGGGAGGCGTACCCGTTTCCCACCAAAGCGACAATATTGGCGGCGCCGTCGCTTAAAGCGTGAAAGCCGTCGCTAAGCAAGCTGCCGAAAGCAAACAAATAGCCGAGGGCGATTTTTACCCCCGCGACAACAAAATTTATCGCGAGCACCAAAAGTAGGATCCGCTTGATCCTGCGCGCTCTTCCCATTCTGACTTTCTCCCTTCTTATAAAAATAACCCGTGAGAACTTTTTAGTCCCACAGGTTAAACCTGCTGCCCGCTTGGGGCCCGACCGCGGCGAATTATCGCCCGTCTGATCTAATATATAGGTATCCGTATTATATTATTCAATAATCGAGCCAAACGTGACTTAGTAAACCGCGATATTTTCGTAATAATGCCGGATAAGTTTCTTTTTCCGGGCAAAATAATAATCATAGTCGCTCAAGAAACCTTCGGGAATTTCCGAATAAGGTATTACCCGATACGCGCCGTGATCGCGGTAATGAAACAATAAACGCGCTTTCGGGTCAACCAATTTTAACTCGGCGCCGTCAAGCTCGATTACCAGGCTGACCGCCATGCCGATCAAACGGTTTGTCCCGACCTGGCCGGAAAGAAAATTCCCGAGAGAGTAGATGACAAAAGTTTCCCTTCCGGATTTGTTTTTGATTAGATCGACGGGCTGGATTACATGCGGATGATGACCGATGATAATATCCGCCCCCAGGTCCGAAAGATAAGCCGCCTGGCGTTTTTGCTCCGCGTTCGGATAATCCTGATATTCCTCCCCCCAATGCATCGAGACGATAACGACGTCGACCGCCGCGCGGACGCCTTCGATATCGACCCGCGCTTTTTCATCAGCGTACACATTCGCAAGATGCGACTTCTCCCCGGGATGGGGAATCCCGTTCGTGCCGTATGTATAGGCGATAAAAGCGAACCTGACTCCGTTTACCAGGAACCTTTTTACCGTTTCCGCGGCGGCGTCCTTTTCCGCTCCGGCATAGACGACGGGCTGCGCCTGCCAGTAATTCACCGCGTTAAAAACGCCGACCTCGCCGCGATCCAAAGTGTGATTATTGGCGACGGAGATCAAATTAAACCCCAATTCGACCAGGGCGTCCCCGACCTCAAACGGCGAATTAAAACGCGGGTATGATGAAAGGCCGATTTCAACGCCGCCGAGGATCGTTTCCTGATTGACAAACTTTAAATCATGCCCGGCGATGACCGGAGCGACGCCCGCGAATATCGGCCGGAAATCATACCCCTCGCCGCGCGCCGCCGATTTATAGACCGAGTCATGAATTAAATTATCGCCGACGGCGATCAGGGAGACCGTCCTTATTTCCCCGGACGAGACGTCTTGCCGGGAAACGACGCTCTTTTCGCATCCCGCAAACAACAAGCATAGCAATATTATAACTATTCGCTTTTTCATTTTACTATCATTATTATTGTTGCGTTTTTCTCGCCTTTTAAACAAGTAAAATAAAGCAACTAAAAAAAGAAAAAGCCAAAGAACGCGGCGATTTCGCCGGAATTCCTTGGCTTTTCGATGGTTAAGGCAACCAATGATTTATTTCTTCGCGGCGCCTTTTATTCGGTTCTAAGAGCGATTACGGGGTCGCGTTTCGCGGCGATTCGCGCCGGGATAAAGCCGGCGATTAACGTCAGCGCCATGCTAATTACGACCATCATGACGCCATGCAGCGGGTTCAGTTTCGCAATGTTACTGATTTCAACGAGCCGGTGAAGAATGATATTTATGGGGATCGTAAACAACAAAGTAATCCCGATGCCCATTATCCCGGCGGTAAAGCCGATAATGATCGTTTCGGCGTTGAACACGCGGGAAATGTCTTTTTTCCGGGCGCCGATGCTGCGCAAGATGCCGATCTCCTTGGTCCGCTCCAAGACGGATATATACGTTATAATGCCGATCATGATCGAAGAGACGAAAAGCGATATCGCCGTGAAAGCGATGAGGACGTAACTAATAATGTTAATAATCGTGCTAATCGAGCTAATCACAACCTCAATCAAGTCGGTATAAATAACTTTATCGGCTTCCTCGGTTTGGGCTGCGTTATAAGCGTCAAGATGTTCTTTAATTTTCTCTTTGGCGTTAATGTCGACCGGATAAATATTGATGGTCGTGGGCGTCGCAACCCCGCCCAATTTTTTCAGATTCTCGTATCTTTCTTCTTCCGGGTTCTCGGTAAAGGGATTGCCGGTGAAGACGTCAATATTCTCGTTCTCAATCTGCCAATTAACAATCTCCGAATTCAACGATTTTTCAAGAACATGATCGGTAAGCGAACTCAGGTAACCTACCGTCCCGGTGATCGAGCCTATTTCCGTTTCGCTGTTAAGCCGGACGATGCCGACGACTTCCAATTCGAGGCTTTTTTCATCATCCTCCGCGATCGCTTTCGTGATGTTGTTGGTAACAAAATGCGTGCCCGTGAATGAATAAAGCGCGTCGTTGTAAATTAAATGAAATTTCGTCCCGAGTATCTCGTCAAACTTATATTGATCGACGGGAGCCGTCATATCAAGCATGCCGAGCGCCATTAAAACCATGTCGGTTATTTGATTGTATTGGTCGACGACGATTACAAGCTCATCGTGAGACTCGGGAAAACGGCCGGCGAGAACGTCATATTGGCTTCCCACAAAATCGGTATTATCGATCAGCTCCTGCCAAATGCTGCCCGACATCATGTTGTCGGATGTCGTGCGCACCGGCTGATAGAACGTTATGTCCTGAAATGTTTTTTCTTTATAGACGTTTAACCGGACGCTGTTTAAATAGCTTATCCCGTTGTATAGGGAAGGGTCGATCGTCTTTATGACCTCGTCAATATACTCTTCGGTTATTTCATTGAAAATAATAAGATTATTCAGGCGCTCCATGATTTTATTGACATAGACGACGTCGCCGTCGGGGTATTTTTTCAGTTCCGGCCGCGATGGCCGGTTTTGAAACGCCGTAAAGTCCACGGAAGTCTCGGTTATCACGATCGGGTAGGAAGCGAGGGTGTCGGCCTGCATCTTATTGATATAGCCTTGGAACCCGTTCGATAAGGCCAATACCAAAGCGATGCCGATAATGCCGATGCTCCCGGCGAAGGCGGTAAGAAGCGTCCGCGTTTTCTTCGTAACAAGGTTATTAAGGCTTAGCGCCAGAGCCGTGAGAAAAGACATCGCGGTCTTTTGCTTTTCTTTTTTCTTTGCCTTTTTCGGCTTCGCTTCTTCCAATACTTCCGCGGCCACCTCGTAAGGATTGTCATCGCTTACGATTTTGCCGTCAAGCAGTCGGATCAGACGCGAAGCGTATTTTTCCGCCAGTTGCGAGTTATGGGTAACCATGATAATAAGGCGGTCTTTCGAAATTTCTTTTAATATTTCCATAATCGGAACGCTTGTTTTCGTATCCAACGCCCCGGTCGGCTCATCCGCGAGCAAGATGTCGGGATCATTGACCAAAGCGCGGGCAATCGCCACTCTTTGTTGTTGGCCGCCCGACAATTGATTGGGCTTTTTATGCAATTGATCCCCGAGCCCGACCTTTTCCAAGGCCTCCGTCGCCATCTTCCGCCTTTTCGCTTTGGATACGCCCGATAGCGTTAAAGCGAGCTCAACGTTTTTGAGGACGCTTTGATGGGGGATCAAGTTATAATTTTGAAACACGAACCCGACGGAATGATTGCGGTAGGAATCCCAATCATAATCTTTATATTTGGTTGTGGACCGGCCGTTGATAATCAGATCGCCGCTCGTGTAGCGGTCAAGCCCACCGATAATGTTTAATAACGTTGTCTTCCCGCAGCCGGAAGGACCCAAAACCGCGACAAATTCGTTTTTCCTAAACTTAACGCTGACTCCCCTTACGGCCTCGATAACCATATCGCCCACATAATAGTTTTTAACGACATTCTTTAATTCAAGCATTATAATCAACCTCGTTTTTCATTATATTATATAATTTGTTTAAAATGTCTATCGCTTTTTCAGCGTCTCCCGTTCCTAGTTTTTCCACGATCCGGTTCAGGAATCCGCTCAATTTTTCCTTTTCTTTTTTATACAACTCGTCCGCCTCGGCGCTCATCTCCACGAACACCGCCCGGCGGTCGTCAGGCTTTCGGACCCGCCTTATTAACCTCTTATCCTCAAGACGGTTAAGAACTGTGTTCAGCGCGGGACGGGAAATCCCCATTTTTTCGCTTAAGTCCTTGACCTGAAGCAAAGCGGGCTCGCCCTCGACCCGTCTTTGCCAGAGCATTCGCAAGACGATCATCTCGCTAAAATTTAGGCGTTTAAAAAAACGCTCGGTTTTCAGATGCTTGCGAATACG
>DGED01000081.1:16574-18572 GCA_002385755.1 Caryophanales bacterium UBA3935
CGCAAAAAGAATGATCGCACATTGGCATTTACCAAAGACTTGATCATCCTCATAAACAAAAAGCTAAGAGATTCATGGCATTCTCTTAGCCTTATTATACGAAAGGTTTATGCCAAGTCACTTAAGCAAGGCTAGGCATAGATCTTTTTGTCCTATTTTATTTCTTTTTCCGGGTCAAACCCCAGGCGCCTTAACGTTTCCACAACGTACGATTCTCGGTAAATTTCCTTCGGGTCGCGCGAAAAGTAGGTCTTGAAAAATTCTTCGTTCGCTTCCTCGTAGGGGATTCCCGCCAAAGTGGAGATAATGCGCGTGCTGCGGTCGATCAATTTCTTGTTTGTCGGGAGAACCTGGATCATCCAATTCGACCAAACCCGTCCCATTTTCGCCATTGTGGCGGTGCTTAAGATATTGAAGCACAACTTCACCATCAGGTGCGTCATTAATTCCATTATCGTGCGGGAAAGTTTGACGGGGATGCGGATTTCCTTATCAAGCAGTTTTTCGGAGCCAATCTCGCCCATTCTCAAGGCGACGCTTTCCGTAAACTTATCCTTGTATTTATTCTGCCAAGCCAAGACTTCCGGCGTTGCCGAGCCGTTGATGTCAATTACCACGAGATTCGCGGGCTTGCGCGAATAGCGGGAAGGATCGTCCTCGTTGCCGATTACGTATTCTTCGACTTCGGAAGTCGCCACCGCCGGCGGATTGTCAATAATCGATTGCGCGGCTTTCAGGCGAATATAAAGTTCTTTGGACCAGTCCAGCCCTTTTATCGGTCGACGGAAAATATGCTGCCATGCCACGGAATTGGGATAAAGCGGGTTTTTTATATAAGCCCAACTTACTTGGCTTTCCGTGTCTTTGAATTTCTTAAACGGCGGCAGGGTGAAAGTCGGCTGCCTTTCGGTCGTGTCGGTCATAATATCGAGTTGATAATCATGAGCGAGATAAGTGATTAACCCGTTTTGATTGTAAGTCGACGTTTCGTAATCAACCGCCTGGGCGAGCCCGGCAAGCGCTTCGCCGGAAGAAAGGTCGTCCACAAGACGCTGAAATTCCCGCGCGTATTCCTGGGGTTCCAGGACGCCTCTTCCCACTGCTTCAAGCTCTTCCGCCGTCAAGTTTTCCTTTAACCATTCCCAGCAGGCAAGCTCAATCGCGGCGCCTACCGCCAGAAGTTCGACCGTCGTGACCTGCATTCTCGTCGAGCCGGCGATCGCCATGTTCCCTACAAAAAGGGAGATGAATTTTAAGTTCTTTCTTTCAAACACGACCCGGACGCGGTCCAGATGCTTGCAAAGAATGTCTTTTGGATTGCAATAAATATAATAAGTGGTGCAGCCGCGGTCATCGGCCTCTAAAACCGAACCGTTAATGCTGGCTGAAAGCCCGCACTCGGCCAAACCGATAACTAAATCGCCGGGACCAACCCCCGCCTCGATAACCTGCTGGCGGCCGAAAGTCATGTAGTCCTCGAAGTTCTCCACCGAGCGAACTAAAGCGCGGTCGCCGCCGGTAATAATACTGTTTGATAAATTACTAATTTCAATAAAAGCTTCTTTTTTCCCCGGAATCCTGTTCACAAGCGAAGTCCAGAAGTAACGCCATGTCTGGTCCAATTGTATCGCCATCCGACCGGAAGCTCCGACGCTGGAAAACAATATTGTTTTCCGGTTATCGATGGCCTTTTTAATATCTAGAACCAGGCTTTTAAATTCTTCCGTTTCGAAAGCGGCCGCCGCCACTTTCGTGATATTGGCGTCAACGGACAATATCATTTTACATCCCGCGGCCGTGTCTTTCGCGATCGTCTGACTTAAATTTTTCGTCAGCGGACTGGGCTGTTCCGTCGGAATGACCCCCAAATGAAATTGCTTTTCGTTCTCGATAAAATTCTTGGCTGCCTCTTTGTAGTTCAAGATAATTACCTCTCTAATCTATTAGTTTTAAACAAGAATATTATATCACATTACCATTGCGTTTGCAAGGAAATCC
>DGED01000008.1:0-5827 GCA_002385755.1 Caryophanales bacterium UBA3935
GTTATGAACTCAAACAACGGCGTAACAATATATTTTTAATCAAGTTATATCTTCTGACGTTCTCATTCGGGACTCTTATCAGTTTTACATTCCTGCGCCTGCATATGTCTTCTTTTTTCCGGTCGTTTCTTATCGTCCGGTAATTATTGATATGCTCCGGACCGTCGACCTCAAACACGATGAGCGGGCGACCCGAGGCTTTCTCGAAGATCACGAAGTCGAATTCGGCCCTCGTATAATAATCAAAGTTGTCGCGGGGATCCAAATTAAAGACGGACGCGACTTTTACTTTTGACTGGACGGTATAAGCCGGCATCGTCGTCATCATGTGGGAGATGGTCCTAAGAAAGTCTTTCTCCTTCGCCGTATTGTATTGCCGGAAAAATTGATAACTCTCCTCCTTTTTCGGCGGCACATAACAGTTCCCGTTTTTCTGCACGTAGGAGACCAAAGAATACAGGTCGTCATTTTCCCCCTTTTCTTGGTTTTTGGCCCTTTCCGCAATAAGGTCGTAGTCGCCCACGATGATCAATTTGTTTTTTGGCCGCGTCACGGCGACGTTAATCAGCTCGCTGTTATCCTTGACCCAATTGTAGGTTTTTTCACCGGTGGAAGGAGAAAGCGCAAGCGATATAATGACGACGTCGCGCTCGTCTCCCTGAAAAGTGTGGATCGTCCCGACGTCGACGCCCTTAATCCGGTCCGCTTCGAGCATCCCGCTGATTAAAGCGGATTGGTTGCGGAAGGGGGTGATGACGGCGACGTTCTTGTAATTGTTCTTCTTGATGATATCGGCGATCGTCGCGGCCTCCTGATAGGAGGTGTTTCTTTCCCCCGCCGTCTCGTCGCTTTTCACATTATAAAACTCCAATTGCTCCGGCAATTCATCCGTCTCGATTTTCAGCCGGTTCCCGTAATAACGGCGGTTGCTGAAATTAATAATTTTCTTCCCGCAACGATAGTGATAACGAAGCAAGATCGATGGCGATACCCGGTCCTTCTTTTGCATGACCTCGATTATCGAATTATTAATATAATCATAAGTGTCGCTGATTTGATACTTTTCCCTGAGTTTCCGGTTAACCTCTTCATCCAAAACGATTACGGGCCGAAGTTGCGACGGGTCGCCGAATAAGACGAGACGACGCCCCCTAATCATCGGGATAAGCGACGTGGCGATGTTACACTGCCCGGCTTCGTCAATAATCACATAGTCAAAAAACGGTTTGGGCGAGCCTAATTTGTTCGCCGATAAATTGGTGGAAAGAATAAACGGAAACGCGCGGACGAAAAGGAGAAAGTTCTCATCATCCGCCAAATACTTCAAGAACGCCCGATTTTTTTCTTTCCGCTCTTCCTTATTCCCGTCAGGCATATGGACGATTTCGACTAAATCCCGATATTCCGGTGTATATAGCATTTTCCAATAGGAAAAGGATTTATAATATAAATAACTCGTGTATTGCCGGTCTTTCCTTCCGACATAAGCTAATTTCCTTAAGTCGGGAAGCCGGTCGATTTTTCGTATTTTTTCATCAACAAGATTGATCTCGATCGCGAGCATGTTCTTAAAATTATTATCGACATTATCATGCATCGAAAGCAAAGTTTCTTTTTCTTCCCGCAGGGCAATCAATTCCTCGTACTTTTCGATGGCGGCGTTTAACTGTCCGTATTTTTCTTTGGCCTTCAACTTGATGTTTTTCAATTGCCCTTCCTTGATGACGATATTTTTAGACTTATAATAAAACTCCTTTATTCGCTTTAAGGTTTTAATATTTTCCTCAAGCACGCCTATTCTTAGCGCCGGGAAAGGAATCTCCTTATCCAGGTGAGTGAACTTGATCTTCTTAAAAATATCGTTAATCGGTTTGTTATTATTGGAGGCGATCAAAACTGATTTTTCGTTCATGAAAGCCGATAAAAGTATATTGAAAATCGTCGACGTTTTCCCGGTCCCGGGCGGCCCCTGCACGTAAGTTAGCGGGCTTTTCACGGTATTATATACAACCCTGAGTTGGTCCTCGTTAAATTTATCGTCGCTGAAATATACGTAATCCTCTGCGCCGGACACTTCGTCCCGGGTAGTGATGTTGCCGAAAAAGGCTTTAAGCGGCGGCGTCATGCTTTGTTTCTGGTGCATTTGCGCGATCGCCGCGAACACATTATCAATGTTCATCGGGACATTGCGCTCCAGGACCATTAAATAGGGGCTTTCGTCAATCATCTCGCCGGAAGTTAGATTACGGGCGATTATTTCCGAATAGTAGCGGTAGTCGGAAGCGAACTTTTCGATAAACTCGTTGGGATTGATATCGACGAACTGCTTTAACGAATACTTCCGGTCGCCGATTAAAAAGCTTTTGTTTATCTTTAAATTTCTGCTTAAAACGAGCGTTTGTTTTTCGACATCAAACAAGACGTCGTAATAGGCGATTACGTATAGTTTTTTATTAATAGAGATTGAGAAAAAATTCAACGCCAAATACGTGTGTTTGTTTTTAGAAAACGCGTCGATATCGGTCTTATAGATAAAATCAATAATCTGGCCGGTTTGCACGGCGGACAGACCGTAAGCCCTGCTGGACCTTAAAACGTCGCAATCGACGCCGTCTATGAAATGATATTCCCTTTGATACGGGTCATTGTCGTAAAAATAGCATTCCCGCAGGTACATTAAAATGTTGTTGTTAAAGGAGTCGAAATTTAACCATTCGTAGGGGGCGGGGTTTTTCTCAATTGTCTCGATTAGTCTCGCCGGGACTTCATATGTCGTGCCATCGATGATTTGCGCCGAAATAACGCCGTCGAAAAAAAGCTTGGCCTCGATAATCTCTTCGGACAAATGCGGGTTAAACATTTTAACGGTTAAGCGCTTGTCCCGGGGATGAACGTCAATTACTGAACACCAGTAACTCGTCCGTTGGTTTTCGCGGTTCCGGTAATCGATGTATAACCATTTGCCCGTTTTAATGGCTTCCGATATCGTTGTTCCGACTTCTCTCATCTCTTTCACCTGCCGTAGTATTTTTAACGACGATTTTTATCCTAACTTAACTTAAAATACCCCTCATATTCGACAAGCGGCTGATACTCGTAGGATATGTCAACGAGATCAATCGCCTGATAATATGTCGTGAGAATTTGCTCGTAATCATAACCGCGCCCGGCATAACCGTTGGCGCCGTTTTGGCTCATCCCGACGCCGTGACCGTTACCGCCGCCGTAGAACGTGTAGTCATCGCCATTCCGCTCAATCGCGAAAAAACCTGATAAAAGGATGGAATCATTCTCCTTGTGGCCGCTGTAATCGTTATCCGTTCCCTGGGCATAATACCGCGTGACCGTCCCGCCGCTGTCTTTCGGGCGGATTGTGAAGCGGATATTATACTGGTTTATGATTTTATACTTGCCGGTCGTCGTTTCGACGATTAAACTGATGACGACGCCGGATGCGCCGCGCTCGTCAACATAGACGTCTAACACCTCGCCGACCGACTCGGGGATAGAGAGCGACTCCCACCCCGCGACCGTCTCCGTTAAGACAAGATTAGGCGAAGACTGATATGTCAGACGTAAATTCGCGTTTATCGTCGCGGAAAGTTGTTCTTTTGTGAAGGTGACGCGCCAGCGATGATGATTTGTATGACTGTCGGGCGTCGTCATTTTAATCGTTTTAAAGAATGAAAGCATCGAAGCTTCGTCCCGGTAATCAAAGGTAATCGGATTGCCGGACGCGTCCTCGGTTAAGTTTTGCCCAATCAGGTAAGGGGTCGGGGCGGGATATGAGAAACCGTCGCTAATCCAAACCTCGTGGGCGCTCGCGGTAAGGCCGCTCGATGTCGAGTAATAGAAAGCTGATATCAACTTTCCTTCGTTCATCATCACCATCCCGCGGGTCGCGTTGACCGCGGCGGTGGTTTTGCTATTAGCGTTTTTATTATTATAAACCTGGCTGCTAATGCTGTCATCCACCGTATAGCCTTTATTCTCGTTCGCGCGGTTAAAAATATCCGCGTAAGCATACGTCCGAGCTGCGATGGCCTGGGCTTTTAAGGCCTCGTCGTTATAAGAAGCCGGCATCTCGCTTGGGACGACTTTATAAAGATATTGCTCGAGATTAATGTCGTTAACGACAAGAAGTTTGTCGTTAAAAAGCGAGATTTCGACATTCCCGGCATAAGTAGTGTTGGAACCGCGTTTAATGCTGGTGATTTTTATCGCGTCATCCGAACTCGCGGGAATGAAAATAATTCTTTTCCTGGTCTCGAGTACGATCTCGCTCCCCCTTTTCACGACGATCTTGCCGTTATTCATCGTTACGGTGACCGTCTGATTTCTTAACAAACCGACGCTCTTTTCCCCGTCAAATGTTTGTAATCGCGCGTCGCTAAGGAGCGTTAAAGTGACGGCGGAGTGATATAAAGTCGCGTTGTCGGCGATATTGTCAATCGAATAACGGATTCCGACGCGAATATTGGAAAAGCCCGTCTCGCCGTCAATTAAGATGGCGGAAATAACCTCCGTCGCGATATCAACTTCGGCGTAGACATTCTCCATCCCGATATGAAGGTCGTCAAGCGCGGCCGCTTCGACAGCGTCGCCCGCCTTCCGCAGGATCCTGATGCCGGCATCATATTCCGTATACGGAACGTTTAATAATTCTATCTGTCGTTCGTTCCGGTCAATGGACAATATTTTCGTATGATAGTATAATTTATCGCGGTGTAAAACCTCGACTTCCGTCTCCGCGAACACTTCCGGGTTATCCTTGAGAACGGCGCGGATAGTAGCGGTTCCCGCGCTCACGGCGCGCACGAGCCCGGACGAATCAACCGTAGCCACTTCCGGGACGGTGGACGACCACTCGACCAAGTCGTCGATAATATTCCCCTCGGCAACCGCCGAAAATTGCGCGGTCGTTTTTACATATAACTCGCCCTTCCCCGAAATAGTAAATCCGGTTATCTCCTTCGCTAAAACGGTGATTTCACGCGTCGCGTACGCGGTCGAGTCGTAATTACTGATAGCGACTATAGTGACTGCTCCCGGGGCGACGCCGGTTACCGTCCCTGTTGAATCAACTTTCGCTACTCTTTGATCCGATGAAATATAAGTGACCGACTGATCAATATAAGAAGGCGTGATGACCGCCGATAAGGATATTTTCGCGTTGACATAAACTTGCTCTGGTCCGTGAATCTCTATCGACTCCACTATCGGCTTGGTAACGGTAATCTCAATGGAATCGGTAATCTCCGGGTAATCAACGGACGCGGCGGTTATGATCGCCTCGCCCTCGGCGATACCGGTAACATAACCTTCGTCATCGACAATCGCGATGTCATTATCGCTCGAGTTCCATTCGATATCCGCTTCAGCCTGAGAGGGAGTTGTTTTTATCTTAAATTGGATGGTTTGATTAATATCGACGGTTTCCGGACCGTCGATTTCTATCGCTTCTAACTTTGCGGGAATCAACCCGCATGAAACCACACAAACAAAAAAAATAATAAATATAATGATAGCTTTTTTCTTCATTTCTGCCTCTTCTCCCATACTCATTATACCAAAAATAGTGTTTTTTTTCCAGACAACAGTCTATGAAAAAAGGGATGGTCCGGGTACGGTTTTAAAATTTGTTAATTTGCCGTTGCATATGATATCATAAACCGTTGATAAGGAAGTAAAAATAATCATGCCTTCACAGAGAGTTTAGCGTTGGTGGGAGCTAGACAAGAAACAGGTTAGTATAATGGGCCTTGGAGGGCCGGGTGAAATAACAGTAGCCTTGGACGTTAGCTTACGTTATAAAGCATAAATGTGT
>DGED01000008.1:6055-6719 GCA_002385755.1 Caryophanales bacterium UBA3935
GGTAAAGATTACTTGTCCTTTTCTTGATACATAAGTATCGAGGAAAGGACTTTTTTAATCCCCCTCGAAAAAAGTTAAGGGAAGGATGTATAATTATTTTAATAAATTCCCCGACAAAGGAGGTTACTTTGAAAAATACGGCGGAAACTATTCGCCCGATGAGCTAAAATTACCTTTGGAAGAGATTGCTAACGCTTATTTAAGCATACGCAATACCCCAGAGTTTATTAATGAAACTTAAGAAAATAAGAAGAGAATTCCAGGGCCGCCCGACGCCGGTTTATTTTTGCGAGAGGTTATCAAATATGCCGGGCGATTTGAAGATCTACTTGAAGCGGGAGGATTTGAATCACATCGGCACTCATAAAATCAATCATTGCATGGGTGAAGCTTTGCTGGCCAAATTGATTGGGAAGAAAAAACTAATCGCGGAAACGGGCGCGAGCCAGCACGGGATCGCCCTGGCGACAGCGGCGGCTTACTTCGGGCTAAAATGCGATATTTATATGGGGGAAGCGGATATTGAAAAACAATCGCCGAACGTTGCTAAGATGAATGGTTGTATAGTTAAAAACACATTAAAAATTTCGACGCCTATTTATAGCATTTAACTAATACTGTATTTACCCACTAAAATTTTACACTACCCTTTAAAGATATTTAG
>DGED01000008.1:6972-7166 GCA_002385755.1 Caryophanales bacterium UBA3935
GTTACCATTGTCCAAGCTTATTATCACCCATTTGCGAATAATAAATAATCTTTAGATTAATTATTAACATAAAGGCAGATTAAAGATATTATTTTCATAAACAAAATTTTTGTTAGATAATATTAATACAAATAAGTAAATTATGGATTTGTAAATGAAAAAGGCCCGACAAAAAAAGTATCAGACCTATCATG
>DGED01000005.1:0-705 GCA_002385755.1 Caryophanales bacterium UBA3935
CGTCGGCACGGCGCCGGCCGAAATCTCGCTGTAAAGGCAAACGGCCAAAATCCCGCCGGCGCGGGCATAGTTTTTCGCAATCGCGAGCACCTCGCCGCTATTGGCGGAGTCGTATATCCGCGAAGTCCCGGCGCCCACGGCCGCGGCGACGCCCCCGAGCGTGAGGCCGCCGCGAAAAGACTGCACCGACCCGGCGATATATTCCGACAGGTTAAACTGAACGAGCCCGGAATCAAGATTGCTTAGGTTTGCGAAAGCGACGTTGCCCATGTTGATAACATTTTGCACGGAACCCCGGTTTATCGTCACGGCCCCGCCGGCGAAGATATTAACCCGGCCTTTAACGCCGTAAACGCTCGTATTATACGTTGATTTTAAATCTCCGTAATTCACGCAATTGATAATCCCAAGATTCGCGACCGGCCGGGTCGATTCGTCCTGGTCTTGCAGGTCGCCGGCGTGATTGACGTTCACCAGGCCGGAAAGATAGGCGTTGCCGGTAAAGGCGGTGGTATCTCTGGTAACGTAATTGGCGAGAATAATGTCGCCCTCGTTCAGGCAATTTTTCATGTATCTATTCGCGGAAAGCGTCTTGGCGATGCCGGCGATCCAAAGAGACGAGGAGCTCGTGTTATTCGTAATGTTATAAAGGCTAATCATGCCGGTATTATAAACGTTTAGGAAACTCGCGTTTTCTTTTAACGT
>DGED01000005.1:888-4222 GCA_002385755.1 Caryophanales bacterium UBA3935
GCGTCGGCGCCGATATCGTAATTTGCGTAATTCGCAGACTGCGAGAGGGTGAAGCCGCTTCCGCTAATATCGTAGACGAGCGCGGCGTAATTAAGATAGTTATAATTGCCCGGCTCAAACCCGCTTTCGTTATAGAGGCAGACCAGTTCCGCCGCTTCCGAATGACCGCAAACCGCGACCCCCGCCGCGTAAATGTCATTTGTTCCGGCGGCCGAAAAGTTCAAAAGACCGAAATTCGTCCACTCGCCGAACCCCTCGGCAAGCTCGTAGGAAAGTCCCCGGCTCATGCCGACGATCCCGCCGGCGTATTGTCTGAGCCCCGAGACCGCGAACATATTGACGACGATCTCGCCTTCGTTGGTTATCCAGCCGAAATAATGACTCGCGTTCGCGGTGTTAATCACTTCCCCGATTATCCCGCCCGTCTTTATTTCTTTCGTAGACGCCGAACTTACGACCGTCCCCGAGGATCCGATACCCTCGATTAAAGCGTTGTTTAAGATATTGTGGAGACGGAGAGCTTCGGTCTCGCTGGTTCTGCCGACGATACCCCCGACGGCATAATCGACGATCACGTCGTGATCGGCGGAGAATTCGCGGTCGGCGCCGCCGTTCAGGGTTCCCTCGACATAAACGGCCTCGATGTTCCCGCCGGCAACCCCCGCGACGCAGCCGGCCGCCGTCTCGCCGATTGACGAGTCGCCGAGATTGATCTCCACGTCTAACAAAACATCCGTGATATTCCCGCCGGCAAGAACCGCGGCGATAAACCCGATATTAAATTCCGAACTATAATAAGACGAGGTGTCGTTTAAAATAAGCGAGCAATCGTAAAAAGTTATTTTGCTTACGTTGCCGCTTAAATAACTAAACAGACCGGCATGGTAATTCCCGTCGATGATTACGCCGTTCGCGAGTTTCAAGCGGGAAATATAATAATGACCGTCTGAGCCCGTGTCGCCCGACAAATCACCGGAAAAATCAATCAACGGGGTGACGTAAGCCGTTGGCGACACTTGGTTCATGTCGATATCTCCCGTCAGGCGATATTTCGACGAACGGAACGGGGCGTCGTGATAAACGGTATTATAGTTCATGATCTTTGAAAATATGATCAAATCAACGGCGTCGCCGATTAAATACTCGTCGGTGGCCTCGTCATACTCAAGCCCCAAAAGCGACGGGTAGCGGTCGGCGGGGTAATAGAACCAGTCGCTTCCCAAAGACGAGGAAGAGCGCAAAACGCCGCTCGCCTCTCCGATGGCGTAATCGTTCGGCTGCGTGACCGTAAAATCGATTCCGCCGATATTGACGGTCAAAAGATAAACATCCTCGTCGTACACGAGGTTCTCCGCGTCCGCCCGGTCAACGAACAAAACCGGTTGAACTTCAAAACTGTTGATATATGATGCGTTGATCACGACTTTGGAAACATAATAGGCGTCGCGAAACACGCCGTCATTTTCAAACACAATCCCCGCGGCCTGGTAGTCGCTCCCCCCCGCTCCAACCGTCGCGCGCATCCTGATCCCGGCGCGGAAAATATCGTCGCGGTTATCGATAACGTACACTTTCTCGATAACCCCCGTTTCAGTGTTATGACCGACCAAGTTCGCCGCTTTGTAAATGCCGGTATGCTCCTCGGTCATCTCGAAGGTGGGGTTGATAATGCCGAGATTGCGAATCGTCCCGGCGTTATACGGAAACATTGCGTAATAAGGCGCGAGGGCTTGGTCGACCTGTTCTTCCCCCTCGCCGTCAACGGTAGTGAGCAATTCGTAATCGGCGAAGTAAAGGTTGCTAATCTCAAAACCCCGCCCGTCAAATGTCCCGGTAAAGATGTTTTCATGCGAAGTGCCGTCAAGCAGACTGAAGGAGTAGCCGATCGGGATAAATTGGCGCGATTTCATAACCGAGTAATCGATGTCCTGACCCAAAACATAATCAAGCGAAAGCAAAACGTTAATAACTTCGTACGAGAGTTTGACGTTTTCCTCCGGGTCGGGCGTCATGTATATCTGGTCGGGATGATATGACACGTCGACCGAGAAGCGGTAAAGTTCCTCGGCGCTGTCGAAACGGATCTTTTTCCCCGCCGCGCCGGCGTATATGTCCTCCGGGGTGGCCGACGCGTTGGCGATGTTCTTTCGAAATTCAGTGTAGGAAATGTACGTGTTGTCGGGCATCGTCGGGATAATCGACGCGAAGTCATGATTTCCGAGACGGCGCCGAGGGACGTATTCATTTTGCTTGTTTAAAATCACCGCCGATTGAATGGCGAAAACAAAAATGAATAAAAGAATGATTGTAAAAGCGTAAACTATTCTTTTCATCACCATGTTCCTCCCCACGGGGGATTATCCAATCCCCAGTTTTGTTGCGGGCCGCGATGCGCCTGGACCGCTTCCGTTTTTATCCCCATCTGAATCGAATAGCCGAGCGGTCGGGTGTGATAATGAATGTCGGGAAAATACCCGCCGATAAAAACGATAGTTAGCGGCTCGCTTTCGCTCACGCGCTTTGCTCTTAGCTTGTAATAATAATAATCATCGTCATTGTTATAATACCATTCGGACTCGTCGTAAAAAAATTCCGTCCGTTCCGCGATAATCGGGACTTCCGTTCGGTCGCCCAAATAGTTGACCGTCGTCAACACCATCTGGTCGAGAAGCTTGATCCGGATATAAGTGTCGACGTCGCTTTCGACGACGACCCTGATTCTCACGTTCTCGATGAACTCGACGCTTTCCCTGTCGACGACGTTAATATGATAAATTCCCTTCTTTTTAATATTGTTCGCGGGATCGATGACCACCTCGGCTCCGGGATAGGTTTCCCCGTCTTTCTCGTAATATAGCTCGGTTCTCACCCGCACCTTGCCGAGAACGACATCGTTTTCGTAGCTTTCGTAGTCAAGAAAAAACGCGGTGATTAATGTCCCCAAAGCGAGCAATAAAAACGCGATCATGACGATAACGATGCATTGTTTTCTCATGGGAACCCCCCTTTTAGAAAAAAGAGATATCTTGATTATAAAGATATCCTGTTTTAATAAGCTTGGTCAAGTCTCACAATAAAATTTGTTATCGTAAGCGTGTCATATTTTAATTCCGAAGAGATCGTCTCGTTAATCTTAATTAAAAAATCAAAAACATAAGTCTCCCCTTCCGGCAAAATAAGATCGGTGAAGAGCGGCAGGTCGCCGTTCAAAAGCGCGATTTCTTTTGTTTCCGGGTCGGAAAACATTACGGTAAAGCCCTCGTACATCCGAGCGTCGGTTGCGATAATGTCGTTGATCGTGATCGAAAGAAGGCCGTCGACCGTCCCCAAGTTT
>DGED01000005.1:4448-5222 GCA_002385755.1 Caryophanales bacterium UBA3935
GGTCCGGAGCGCGCCGGTGGTGATAATAATCGGCTCGGTTTTCTCCGAGACCATGAACCAGGCCAAAACGATGATCACGGTAAGAAAAAAGGCGACGATGACGGTGAAGACGCTGTAGATTAATGTTCTTTTCAAGTCGCCGTCACTCCCCTTTTTTTCTTATTTCCAAATACAATTGCCTGCCGACGATAAAAAGCAATACCGCCGACAAAATAATCAAAAGCGGGTATCGGCTTTGAAAAAGGATACCGATCAAAGGTATCTGAAAGACCATTACGCCGATTACGTCTTTATGGGGAAATGGTTCGGGGTCGACGGTGTCATTGGCGTCGCCCTTCGTCACGATATAATCCTCCCCGATCTCGACAACCCGGTGCAACAAGGGGTAGCCCGCGCTTTTCAAAGCGACGATTGAACCGACTTCGTATTTCCCCCTCGTATTGACATAGACCAGGGCGTGTCTTCTGATCGTGGGCGACATACTGTCGGAGGCGACGACATAGTGTTTGATTCCGAACAGCGGCAAAACCGCCGTAATCGTGACAAACGCCAGAAATAAGAACAACGGGACCGCAAGGATTTTTTTAATCATGTCCCTGGCAAGCCGGTCGAAAAGTCGATGTTGCTTTGGCCAAGCGTGTCCCAATCGACGTAGTCGCTTTGTTTGGCCTCGAACACGAGCGTAATCGTGAACGAAGAACTGCTGAAGTCGTTTCCGACCTTGCTTCCGTCAAGCTCTATTCCCGTTATCACGGTAATCGTCTCCGTCTCAGG
>DGED01000005.1:5475-6502 GCA_002385755.1 Caryophanales bacterium UBA3935
CTCCAGAACCCAGCCGTCGTCAATCGTTAAAATGACGTAATCGGAGCCGTCGCCGTTTAAATACTCGGAATAAATCTCGATTTTAAAGCGCAGTTCCGTCCTAATCGTTGACTTGTTGACGAGAGTATAGTCGGTCGCGACGATATTCTCGCCGGGCACGACCAAATCTTGGCTGACCTCCCCGTCCCACGTGAATTCAACATCCCCCAATTGAAACTCGGTCGGCCCCGTTTGGGCGGTGTCGGTCAACCATGCCACGATTAAATTTGCCGTTAGCGCCGCGATCGCCAGGAATAAAAGCGCCAGGATCGCGATAAATTTTTTCTTACCCATACTAGTCTCCCGTTATGTCAAAAATTATATTCAAAGAGGCAATGGAAAGGATTCCGCCCTGATAATCCAGCGCCTCGGTATATTTATCGTAAACCAAGATGAATTCCACGACCCGAGTCTGTTTCGCCGCGAACGGCAAAGCCTTGGCAATCTGTAAATCAAAATCGTCGTTTATGATGTTTGTCAGCCGATAAAGATGGAGTTCCTGATCATGAAGCGTCACCGGCTCGTCCGATTTTACGGACACCGGGAAATCCTCGTCGTCAATGACGATTTTACCGTCGGCAAGATAGAAAACATTGCGCATGTCGTAATCGGGGTCGTTATCGCTTAACACGTCGATCATCCATATATCGGCGGTCACGGAATTGTTCCCGTTATTGGTCACGGACAGGCGAAAATAAAGATGGTCGTCGGGGAGGGTGTTATAAAACAATTGCAGGATATCGTCGGCGGACTTTACCTCGACGTATTCGTCTTCGTTTCTTTTGACTTCCAATTTTAAGACCGCCTGGTGATTGTTCACGTTGACCACGAACTCCTCAACTTTTACCGCCGGGGTCAACGACCACCAGGCGTAAAGGACGCCGAACATAAGCGTCAAAGACACCGTCACCATAAATACGGAATATATCAACTTCTTTTTCATGCCGTTCTCCCCAAAAAATATCGCCGCCGTATCAAATATATTATA
>DGED01000005.1:6587-9643 GCA_002385755.1 Caryophanales bacterium UBA3935
AAAAAGGCGCTTAAGATTTTTCTTCCGCGCCGTTATTTTTCTTTTCGTCAAAACGGGATAAATAATTTACGAGATAAGCGCTCGCGGTGATCGCGAGAACGCCGACGGCCCATTCCCAAAAACCGTTGTTTTCGATAATCTCCGTCCGGTATTCGCGATACATGCCGTAGATAATAGCAAAGGGGGAAGCGATAAGGAGCCCGAATATCGCGTAATAAACCGTTTGCGGGCGCTTCGCGAACAAAAATTTAATCGCCTTGGCGATCAGGATAATCCCCGCGGCGACGCCCAAGATAAACGGCAGCAGGCGAACAAACCCGTTTACGGCCCCGGAAATGTTAAAACCGATAACTGCGTTAATAAAATTTCCCATCAAATCCTTCCAGATGAAATCGTAATAACCGAAGGCGAGAAAAACGAGGGAGCCGCTAACGCCGGGAATAATCATCGCCGCCGCGGCGATGACGGAAAGGAAAAAGATCAATAACGCGATTTTAAAATCATAATCGACCGCGCTCGGCGTTTTCCCTTTGATAAAACTAAAAACGATTATCACGGTAACGCAAATAAAAAATGCGGCGACATCGGCGGGTTTGATCTTGTTTTGCCCGGCTTTGGCGCGGATATTGGGTATTGAGCCAATAATAAGCCCGACAAAAAACATCGTCGTCGGAATCGGGAAATTCTCAAGTAAAAACACGATTAGCTCGACGGCGATTACCACCCCGGCGAGCACGCCCAGGAATAATACCCCGGCCTCCTTTAGCGCCTTAAAAGGGCGGCGCAAAATGTCGCTTATCGCGGCGATCAAGCGCTCGTAAACATTTAATATCACGGCCATCGTGCCGCCGCTAAAACCGGGAATGACATTGGCGATACCAATCGGGATTCCCTTTAAAAAATCAAGAATCAACTTTTTCATATGCTTACTCCCTCTTGGTTGCCATAATTATATCACATTAAAAGAAAAAACTCTATATTTCTAGAGTTTTCTCACGGTTGATTTTCGAATTTTTTAAGCAGTTTCTCCAGGTGCTTATGCCTGTAAACTTTGGCGTCGATCACCGCCAAAACGACGACGGCGAAAGCGCCCAGCATATTCATAATCAAGTCCACGATCGTGTCGGCGGGCGCGACGGCGCGCGGCTCCAAAAACCTCATAATAATATGCTCGACGATCTCCCACGCCCCGGCGCAAAACCCCGCGAAAAACAACCCGTAAGTCAGGAGCGCGGGAAACCTTAAATACCCGACGTTATCCAGCCGCGCGGCGATAAATATCCCGAGCAACACGAGAAGCGCCCCGGCGACGAGGTGATTAAAATTATCGTACCAGGGAACGAGCAGGTAAAACCCGAGGATAACGCCGAAAAAAATCGACAAAACTAAAAAATAATAATAAAAGATAACGACGACGGGCGGGATTTTTATTTTCAAGGCCGACGTTAAAAAGGTCGGGAGCCAGGCAAGCGCCAAAAGCCCTATCGTCGCGAGCATTTTATAGTTATAAATATCTTTTCTGATAAAATACAAAACAAGCCACGCGGAAACGATCGTTATGCATAACAAAAACAAATGAGGATAATTTAAGATGATTTTCTTTTTCATATTTTTATTATTTTCCCCTGCGGGGAAAAAAATACAAAATATCAGCCGTCAAGAAAATCGACGATATCACGGACCAATTCCTCGCTGTCATGAGACAAAAGCATCAGGTGGGAATGGTCTTCGTAGATCTTTAAAACCGTGTTTTCGTGCCTGCACAACCCCCGCATCATTCGGACCGACTCCCGGGGAACGAGCTGGTCGAGTTTTCCCCAGGCGATAAAGCAGGGGACGGTAATCGCGTCCGTCTCCTCGTTGACCGTTTTGATCAGGCTTTTGAAATTTTGATACATTCGCCGCAAATATCTTTTAAAGTATTTTTCTCGGGCGATTTTCAAAGCCTTGATATCGTCGGCGAACATCGTCTTTAACTTACTTTTGTAATAAGCGACTTTCTCGCGGTCGCGTTTGAAAAACGCCTTTTCCATCGCGTAAAAGTTTTTCACCAAGTAACGGATTTTCGAAAAAGGCAGATAAAAATTAAAATACTTATTGGCCGGGGCTAAAAGAATAAGCTTGTTTACGGGATAATTTTGGGAAAGATAAGCCGCCAGGGCGCCGCCAAGCGAAAAACCGACGAGATCGACTCGCGCGCCCGCGGCGAGGAGCTCTTCCATCCTCCCGCGAACAAGTTCAAGCGTCTTCCCGGAATCAAAATCATGAAAACTCTCATCCTCGTCATGGCCGGGATACGTCGGGATCTCAATCCGTTCGTAGCGGTCCCGCAGACTGGGAAGCAGGGCTTCAAAATCGGAGGGGTCGGTCAAAAACCCGTGCAACAGCATTACCGCTTTTTTCATAACTCTCTCCTCCCAACAAATTTAGCGCAAACCGGCCAAATATAGAATGATTACGAGGGCCAATGCCGGAAGCATGTTCGCCGCCTTGATTTTTTCCCCAAAGATAAAATTCAGCCCGATAACGCCGACGATCGCGTAACCGACGATGCCGAAAGCGTCGATTAGGCCCGCGGGAATGAAATTTCCGAAAGCAAGGCCCAGCCCGGTAAGCGCGCCCTGGTAAAGCAAGACAGGCGCGAAGGCGAAAACGACGCCGGCGCCCAGGGACGAAGCCAAAACCATCGCCGTGATTCCGTCGATCGCGGCCTTAAGGTATATTATCGAGGGGTCGCCCAGGGCGGCGTTGATACTGCCGACAATCGCCATCGCCCCGACGCAAAATATCAAAGTCGCGGCGATAAAGCCCTCGGAAAAAGCTCCCCGGTTTATTTTTCTCTCCAAATAATCGCCGAAGCGCTTCAGGCGGAAATCAATTTTCAGCGCCTCGCCGATAAAAGTCCCCAACGCGAGACTAATGATTAAAAGCAGATCAAACCTGTCGAAATAAAACGCCGAGTTTGCGACGCCGATCAGCCCGAGCAAAAAAACGGCGAAGCCGACGACTTTTAAAACCGCCGCGCAAATATCTTTTTTGATCCTGCCCCCCAAAAG
>DGED01000005.1:9836-23948 GCA_002385755.1 Caryophanales bacterium UBA3935
GCGAATTCTTTCTCGTACGCCGCGATCGCGGACGCGATAATCTTCTCGGCTACCGGGCGGCCGAAGATTTCGAAGCCCGTCGTTTCCTTATGTTCCAAGTTTTTATATACCTTAAAGAAATGCTCGATCTCGTCGGCCATATGAGGCGGAAGTTCCTCCAACTCGCGATAATGGCTCCAGATCGGGTCGCGAAATGGGACGGCGATAATCTTGTCGTCAACCGCGTCCTCGTCGATCATCCGCACGAGACCGATCGGGTAACACTCCACAAGCGAAAGCGGCTCCAAATCCTCGCCGCATAAAACCAAAACGTCGAGAGGATCGTTGTCTCTGCTCAGGGTCCGGGGGATAAAACCGTAATTCGCAGGATAATGGGTGGAGGTATGTAAGATCCGGTCGAGAATAATCATCCCCGTTTCTTTGTCCAGTTCGTATTTTTTCTTGCTTCCCTTGGCGATCTCGATAACGGCGATAAAACGGTTCGCCGTCACCCGCTTCGGATTCAAGTTATGCCAGATATTCATTCTTTCCTCCTTATTTATGTATATTTTACTATATTTGCTTGGGTTATGCCATAATTTTTTGAAAGCATTATAGTTGTCGGGAAAACGAAGATATGCTAGAATTAATTTGTAAACAAGAGAAAGCAGATAAAAAACATAAGGAGCGCGATAATGTTATTTACGCCGCTTAAAATCAAAAACTTAAATCTCAGGAACCGAGCCGTCATGTCGCCGATGTGCACATACAGCGCCGCGGGCGACGGCGTCGCCACGTCCTGGCACCTTGTTCATTACGCTACCAGGGCAGCCGGCGGCGTCGGAGCGATAATCGTCGAGGCGACCGCGGTCGAGCCGCGCGGCCGGATATCCAAATATGATTTGGGGCTTTGGGACGACGGTCAAATCGAAAAACTGAAAGAAATAACCGAAACGGTCAAATCTCTCGGAGCGGCGATCGGCGTCCAGCTCAATCACGCCGGTCGAAAGAGTTTCGTTCCCGAACCCGTCGCGCCCAGCCCTATTCCCTACCATAGCGGTTCAAAACCGCGGGAACTTTCGGAAGCGGAAATCCAGGATATTATCAACGCTTTCCGCGTCGCCGCATTGCGCGCCAAAGCGGCCGGGTTTGACTTCGTCGAGATTCACGCCGCCCACGGCTACCTGATAAACCAGTTTTTATCGCCGCTCACCAACGCGCGAACGGACCGCTACGGCGGAAACGAAATAAACCGCGTCCGCCTGCTTTCGGAAACGATATCATCGGTCCGGGAAGTATGGCCGGAAGAGAAGGCCCTTTCCGTTCGCGTCTCGGCGGAGGAACACGTCAAGGGCGGGTTAAAACCGGAAGACATTGGCCGGATTATGAGCAATTTTAAAGATCAGGTCGATATTATCAACGTCTCCTCGGGGGCGGTCGTAAGAACGGAAATTAACGCTTATCCGGGATACCAGCTCGGTTACGCGGCCGCCGTCAGGAAACTCTCGGGCATCCCAGTAATCGCGGGCGGCCTGATCGCCGAGGCCAACATGGCCCGGATGGCGCTTGAGAGCGGCGCGTGCGATTTGGTCTACTTCGGCCGGGAACTACTGCGCAACCCGTATTTCGTGGCGAACGAAGCCCACAAAGCAAACATAGCGATTTATCAGAAACAGTATCGAAGAGCATATGAATAATATGGCATTTTTTCTCCTAAACAAAAGACGGCCGCGGCCGTCTTTTTTCTTTTATTTAAAGCCCTTCGCCAAAACGCGAGCTGCGAGCGCGAGTAAAATTATCCCGCCAAGCGCCCTCGCCTTGTCTTCCAGGACGCTCCCGCAGAAGCAGCCTAAGTAAACGGAGACAAAAGACAAAATAAAAGTCACGATAACAATCACAAGCGCCGTTCGAAATATCCCGGCGCCGACAAACGCCAGCGCCAACCCGACAAACAGCGCGTCGATGCTCGTCGCCAGGCCCTGCAGCAGAATCGTTTCCTTTCCAACCCGTCGGGAACACGCGGCGCCCTCGGTAGTCAAAGCCTGGTAAAGCATCCGGCCGCCGAGGAGAAAAAGCAACAAAAAGGATAAATATTGAGCGATATCTTGAATAAGGGCGCTAAACGCGCGGCCGAAATAATAACCGAATACCGGCATTATCCCCTGAAAAAGGCCGAACACAAGGGCTATATATAATGCTTTGCGCGGGCGGGCGCGCCGCTCGGCCATGCCGTTTGCCATCGCCACGGCCGAGGCGTCCATCGCGACGCCAAACCCGATCATTATCGAAAGCGTTAAATTCACGATTCCTCCAATTAAATTATCTTCCCGCCTAATATATATTAGCGCCGGCGCGAATGTATAACCGGAGGATAAATTAAACGACCCGTCTTAACTCTTCGTTCAGAAGCGAATACAAATAAGCGCTGACCCGTTTTGGCGAGACCGATCGCAAATACCCCGAATAAAGGTTAAGCTGGCGGTCATATTCCTCTTTGTTTATGTCGCTAAGTTTATAGTCGATAACGATCAGTTCTTCTTCCGTCTCCAATATCAAGTCGATTACGCCGCTTATGCTCTCATCCCCCCGCCGCCACAAAAACCTGTGCTCGTGGTAGGAGTCGATAATCTTTTTCTCGCGGAAGAGAGGCAAGCGGAAAAAGCGCGTGATCTTCTCCTTCGCGAATTCCGCTTCCCCGAGTTTTTCAATCTGCGGGGCGGGATCGGCGGTAAAGTCGATTAATTCCAAACAGCGGTGGATTCTCGTTCCCAATTCCATCGCCAAAAGCCGTTCCCGAGAAACTAGTTCCGCGGCGGGCGCGGAAGCGACGATTTTTTCCGCGCGAACGCGCTCCGTTTTAATTTGCTTCTTCTCGATTGGTTTCCCGGGAGTCGCCTCAAGCGACTCCGGTTTTTGCCGGAAGCGATATTCTAGCGTTATCGCTTTCGGCTGTCGCGGCGCGGTAAAGCTCGAGAGCGTGTATTCCAGCGACGACAAAATCGAGTAAAACGACTTGTAATTAAGCCTGTCCGCCAAAGGAACGACGCCGCCGTCCAACCGGTAGGTCTCCATAAGCCGGGGCGATACGATAATTATTTTTTCCCGCGCCCTGGTGAGCGCGACGTAAAACAAACGGATTCTTTCCCCGATATCATCGGCGATGAATTTTTGCCGGACAAGGGGTCTTAAAAAGGTATCCTTCACGCCCTCGTCGAAAACCGGCAGGACAATCCCGTAATCGCAGGAAAAAAGCGCCCGAGCCTTGACGTCGGTTTGCTTAAAGGCGGTTTCCGTGTCGGCGTAATAACAAACGGGAAATTCCAATCCTTTTGATTTGTGAATCGTCATCATGTTGACGGCTTCCTCGCTGATAACCGCCGGCCGCTCCAGCTCGGCGGCGGGACCGGCTTCCTCCAACGTCTCGAGATACGCGACCGCGTCGGCGAGGCGATAGCCGATTTTATCGAGCTCGCGAAACTTATTGATGAGAAAGTTCAGTTTGCTTTCCGCCTGCTCGACATTGCCGAGGCTCACTATTTTTTCATAAAAGCCAAAAACCCGGTATATTTCGCCCAAAATTTCGCTTAAGGTCGATTTTCGCGCCGTTTCCTTAATAAATATCAACTTCTCGTAAAACTCGCCATACAGCGATTTTAGTCCTTCGAGCGGGCCGACGGCGTAAATTTGCGCGATGAGGTCGTCCGGCGCCGCGACGACAAAACTTCGGAGCGCGCCGATCAACGCGTCGGCGAAAAGCCCTTCATCGGGTTCGGCGCCCGACAAGGCCAGCGCGCAGCGGAGAATGTTTTTAATCACGTAAACTTCGCCGCTCTCGGCAAAACCCTCCTCCTTGTGAATCATCAGCGGAATTTTCAGGAACTCGAAGACGCGCTTGTATAAATCGAAGCGCCGCTTCTCGGGCGCGAGGATAGCGAAGTCGGAATAAGAAGCCGGTCGCATCCCTTTTCGCGCCCTATCGTAAACTTGATAGCCGCGCGTCATTTTTTCGCGAATATCCTCGGCGATAATGAACGCCTCGATTTCCTCGGGACGGAAACCGGGAAGCGGGTCGTAGATCAAAAGCGCGAGGCGGTAATCATCGCCGCCGCGATGACTTAAGTATGTCTCGTTCCCGAAAAGGAGCGCGTGACCGTCATTATAATCGACCCCGCCCATCTCCGGAGACATCACCCGCGAAAAAACTTCGTTTATGCCGGCGAGGACCTCCGGGCGCGAGCGGAAGTTTTTCGCAAGATCAATCACGATTCCGCCGCCGTTGTTTTTAAAATCGTGGTAACGGCCCCGAAATATGTCGGGGTTGGCGTTCCGGAAGCGGTAGATCGACTGCTTGACGTCCCCGACCATATAGACGTTTCCCGAGGAAATTCGCGCGATAAGCATCTCCTGCAAGTCGTTTGTGTCTTGGTATTCGTCGATCAAAATCTCGTGGGTCTCGTTTTTGATTTTCTCGGCGATTTCCGGGTTTTCTTCCAGCAGCCGGATCGCCATCTTCGCGATATCGTTATAGGAATAGCAGTCAAGGCGGCGCTTGAAAACCGTCATTTTCGCGTCAAGCCTGCGGATTATCTCAATGATAATTTCCGCGACATCCTTGGTCGATAAAACGTCTTCAATCATTTCTTTCTCGTCCCGAAAGCTCAGGTAATCCCTGATTTTATCCAGGCTTTTATTGATCAATCCCCGCTGGTAGACTACTTTCGCTTTTTCGGTTTCGTCAACGTTCTTCCGCGGCAGCGCCGGCATCCTCGTATCAGCCGCCGCGAGGAAATCCCCGTAAGTCCGCGCGCGGAAAAGCCCCGAAAGCGCTTCTTCCGCCTTCCGTAAATATTCCTTAAGCGTCACGTCGGAAACGACCCCGCGTAGGTAGTCGCGCCGCTGACGGATGCTTTCGACTTCGATTTTCAAAATCTCGATATATTCAGAGACCGCTTTTTCAAGAAACTCGCGGTCGTAATACCGGTCGACGTATCCCGAAAGATAGCTTTCCTTATCGGCGAGCATCTCCATCTTCTCGTCGATCGCGAGGATGTATTCCTCGACGACGCGGTCGTTTTTGATTGCGAAAAGGTCGATCAAACGGTGAAACCGCGCGTCCTCCTCGCGATATAACTCCTCGAATATCTCGCTTATCAGTTCCTTTTTCCGGCGGCGGAAAATAACCCGATCGCCGATGCTTACGGCGCGGGAAACGCCGAGCAGGTAATGATAACGCCGGACAAGCCGAAGAGCGAAACTGTCGAAAGTCTGAATCGCGGCTTGGTCAAGACCGTCGAGCGCTTCCCGTAATTCTACCGCGCCCTGCTCGATCTCTTCCCGCAAGCGGGACCGGATTCTTTCTTTCATCTCCGCGGCCGCGGCCTTGGTAAAGGTCAGGACGATCAGGCGGTTGATGTCGACCCCCGACTTCAGTATTTGCGCGATCCTTTCCGTCAGCACCGCGGTTTTACCGCTGCCGGCTCCGGCGTTCACGAGCACGTCGGCTCCGCGCGCGAAAATTGCGCGCCACTGCTCGTCGCTCCAAATAACGTTTTGCGGTTTTATGGGTATCATTGCGCCTCCCGGATGAAATCTAAGTTTTTATCAATTTCCAGTTCCTTGTAATCGTCCTCCTCGCGAAAACAAATGTCGCGGTAAGGGCAATATTGACAACTGTCGAATTTGCTATGCCTTTTCGGTTCGATCGGGAACCGGCCGGCGAGAATCCCCGCTTTTGCTTCCGCGATTTTTTCCGCGACGAGCCCCAAGAGACGGGAAAACTCCGCCTCCGTCATAACGCGGGCGGCGTCGGTTTTATGGATCGATCCGTCCCGGTTGACGCGCAAGCCGGCGATCGCGTTAAAGCCTGAGCTGGCGTAATACCGGTCGATTAACCTGAGCACGGATTCGCCGCCGTTGGTATAGCCTTTAAGGCGAAAATACTCGCGCAACTGCTCCTCGAAAGTCTTTCCTTCCTTTCGGGCGAAGACGGAACTCGGCAACACCCTTTGCAAGTACATCCCGGCGAAATGAAATTCCTCCCCGCCGGAGTTATTTAACAGATAAAAATATATCGGCAACTGCAAATCAAGGCCGTGGACGACGTTGTTTAAGTCAACCTCGGTATTCCCGCTTTTATAATCGATAACGATCGCGTAGGTCTTTTCGCCCAACGTCGCCGTCATTATCTTATCGATTTTTCCTTTTAATATGATGCCGTCGCCTAAGGGAACCTCGAATTCTTTTTCCAGACCGTATACGGAAAACGCGCATGTTTCCCGCTGTTTTTGCATAAAGCGGTATAGTTTATCCAGAATATCCCGGTATTTCTTGACGAAATATTTCTCTCGGGCTGTTAGCTGCTTCCCGGTCTCGTTAACGTACTCCGCCGCGCTTTCTTCCAGGAACGCGTCGATGTCGTCAATCTCCGTCTCCGAAAGCAATTTCTCAAGGCAATGATGGAGAAGGTTGCCGATATATAAAGTTTCCTCGTTCCCCGGGCGGTAGAGTTTCAGGATTTTATCCAAGTAAAACGCGAACCCGCAACGGAAATATTTGTCGAGCGAAGTATAGGAAATAACGAAGGGAACGGAAAAGAGTTTCTTGTAAGTTTTCGGCTCGAGGCCGTCAAACGCGTTTTGATAAGAGCGGTAAGGATGATCCGGATAAGCCGCCAAAAGCCGAAACATCCTCTCCTCCCGAACGTCATACTTATAATACGCGTCAAGGCGTTTGCCGAGTTCGATTATGTCGAGCTCGCGGGAATAGCTGACCTCATCCCGGCGCGCGTATTCGGTTTCTCTCCCGCCGCGCTTCTCGACGATAGTCATCACAAGCGGCGACCTCACCGCGATTCCGTCGGGGGCCATCAGGGAATAAGAAAGATAAAGATTTTTTGCCCGGTCGATTAAAGCGAGCGCCTTGATTTTCTCCAGGCGGTTTAGCTCCCGCGAAGTAAGCAAACCCAAGGCCTTCTTTTCCTTATCATCCAGATAATCGTCGTCAAGACGCGTTTTTGGGAAAACGTCCTGATTAAAAACGGGAACGAACAAATAATCGTCCTCGTCTCCCGGTTCCTCGACCAAATCGGCAAGGAGCGGCGCTCCGCGATAATCAACGTCGGGAAGCCTGCTTCGGGACAAGGCGTAGGCCAAATCGTCATAGATATCGCCAACGCGGAGATCAAACGCCATATAACTGTTAAAAATATTGATTAGCGAGCTCACTACCGGGTTTTCCCCGGGGCGGTAAGACGATAGCGCGGCCGAAAAAGCCTCGGTAATCGGCTCGTCGCGACGCTTATCCAGTTCGGTCATGATTTCCTTCGTCGCTTCGTATTCAAAAAGACTTTGCTCGCCAGAGCCGGATAACTCAATACCGAGCAGATGAAAAACCTCGTCAAAGTACGGCCGGTAGGACGCCGGCGGTTTTTGAATTTTGATCTTGTCCGGCTTTATCCCTTTATCAATAAGCGAAGCGACCTCAAGCCCGAGGGCGAGGATTTCTTCCTTATAATCCTTAAAGCGGTAAATCGGGACTTTCTTCTTTACATAGGCGCCAGGCGCGTAATCCACGACCCAGCCCAGTCCGCTTAAGATTCCGCGCGCCCGGTTAAACAAATCGTCGGTCCCGTAATCGCCGACGATGATTATGTCGCGGCCGCGGTAATAATTTAAAACAAGCTCGCTATAATCCAAATAAGCTTTGTATTTCTCGCGAATCTCGCAAAGTTCGTCGATTTTACGGTTGACGCCGGGGCGGGCGAACAAACTATTCCGCAACAAAATCTCCGCGTGTTCCGGGGTGACTTTCAAGTCAAAGGCCAGCCGAAGCCGCGCCTCCAGCCGCCAGACCCCGCAAATATCGCCCGCAGCCGCGGCGGGCGTCTTATACGTCACGTTGCGAAGCGTCCCCGTCGCCGCGAGCGCCGCCGCGAGTTTTTTAATAACCGCCGGCGAAGCGATAACTACCGGCCGACGGGAGGCGTTAATCAAATCGATTATTTTGTTCATATTCATCTCCTCGGTTAAATTCCCTTTTCCTTAAAACACGCGGGAACGCGGCGATTCCTTGCTAGGTTTCGTTATCGCGTCCGATGTTTTCTCCGTCAAGCGTCGGGAGAATATCTTCCAAAGCTTTATAATATTCTTCCGCCTTTTCCCGATAAGAGCGGTTCTCGTCGGCGAGTTTCGCGAGTTCCTTGGCGATATACTCCTCGTCAGCAAGCAAATCGCCGACATTATAAGGAAAACTCTCGACGATTTCTTTGTTTTTCTCCTTGTATTCCGCGATTTTTCCTCGGTAAGCGTCAATTAGCGTCTTGAGGTCGGCGTCCGTTAACGCGTCGGGGAGGTCCCGGAAAAAAATATTCGCCACGATTTCGCACTCGCGCAACGTCTTAAGGTCGTCGCTTTCGTAGGCCTCGATCGTTTTCTCCCATAAATCCCGGCGCGCTTCGCCCGTTTCCCCGCCCGCGACGGGGTGAACGAGATCGGCGATTTTATAAAAAATCCGGCTCATTTTTTTCTTCTCTTCCGGCGAGGGCCGGCGGCCGCGAAAATAAAACACCGCCTCGACGTAATCGGCGAGAATTTCCCGAAGTTCGTCAAAATTCTCCGTCAACTCCTCGTTGATCGTCTTCTCGACTTCCAAATGGTCGATGTTCGCGCGCCGGTCGATGAAAGATCGGCAGAGCTCCAGTTTTCGTTTTAAGCGCATGCAGTTTAGATAGGACTGGTAACGTTCGTAGAGGGCGGCGCCGAACAACAGGCAATATTTATGATAATTGTGCCGGCTCGCTTTCGTCAAATCCTCGTGTTCCTTGTATAATTCAATGAAATACTCTTTAACGTTCGCCAGTTCTTTCATCAATTCTTCGCGTCCAGTATTCTTTCCCTTTTTATTCATAACAATCACCCGTCATTTTAATTATAATACAAAAAGCGGCCGGATGCAATAAATTGAGACTATAATCGGCTTCGCTTAATGTCCGCGACATAACGGCAAAGGCGCCTAAGCCCTTCTTCCAGCCGCGGGAGCGGGCAAGCGACGTTGATGCGGATAAAGTCGCCGTAAGCGTCCCCGTAGATCGATCCCGGGTTTACCGCGAGCCCGTAATCGATTAATTCCTCGGTCATTCTCTCCGCCGGGCGGTTCAAAAACGCCATCTTTACCCAAGCGAGATACGTTCCCTCGGCGCGGTATACTATCGCCTCCGGGATGTTTTCCCGAAAATATGCCTCGAGAAAACGGACGTTTTCCTCGATATGGGCCCTCTGGCGCGCAAGCCATGAATCCCCGCGCTCGTATGCCGCCCGCGCGGCCTCGATGCTCAAGGGATTGGCGGCGCCCGCGTAATTGCGATCGAGTTTCTCCTCAATTCTTCGGCGGATATCGGCGTCGGGAGCGATAATCAGGGAAAAACGCAAACCGGCGAGATTAAATGTCTTGCTCGGGGCGATGAAAACGACGATTTTTTGATATTCGGAAAAGAAAGAACCCAAGGAGGTAAAGCGATTTTCGAAGAGAATAAAATCGCAGTGAATCTCGTCGCTTGCCAAGATTACGTCATATTTTCTCGCCAGCCCGACAAGTCTCTCCAGCTCCGCCCGGCTCCAGACCCGACCCGCGGGATTATGCGGGCTACAAAAAATCAACATTTTCGCGCCGGAGCGAAATTTTTTCTCCAAGTCGGAGAAATCAATTTCATAACTCTTTCCCGTGTCACGCAAGACGTTTAACGCCAGGGTCGCGCCGGCGTCGGGGACGACGCGGTAAAACGGGTGATAAATCGGCGGCTGGATAACGACCGCCTCTCCCGGGGCGACGCAAGCGCGGATCGTCCAGTAGATGGCGTTAACGACGCCGGGCGTCGAAAACATCCACCCCGGCTCCGGGCGGTACCCGTAGCGGCGCTCCGACCAGTCTGCTGTCGCGCGATAAAAGTCCTCGTCGATATAGGTATAACCGAACGCCCCGTGCCGAACCCGTTTTTCAAGCGCCCGCCTGACGACAGGAGCCGTCGGGTAGTCGGAATCGGCGACCGAGAGCGCGATAATATCATCGGGACGCGGTCCGGTTAGACGCGGCAAATCCCATTTGTAGGATCGCGTGTTTTTACGGCTGAATTTGCGGTTAAATGACATAACTCTATTCTCCTTCGTTAATATTATATCATTATCCGCGCAAAGCGCAAACATCAAATAATTTTCGCATAACTTGCCCGGGTCCGGGCGGCTTGGGTGATTTAGTCACGGAAAAAAAAGCGCGCGCGGAATATAATAAAAGAAAAAAGGAGGCATATCATGAAAAATGTTAACTTAAAGGAATTCCAGGAAGAATTAAAACAAAACGAATTGGTGCTCGTTGACTTTTACGCCGATTGGTGCGGCCCGTGTCGGATGCTCGCCCCGGTAATCCAGCAAGTCGCGGCGGAAACCCAGGGCAAAGTGAAAGTCCTAAAGGTCGACGTCGAACGGGAAAGAGAACTAGCCTATATTTATAATATCGCTTCGATACCGACTTTGATACTGTTTAAAAACGGGAAAGTCGTATCCGAAATTCTCGGGTTCCGCCCCAAAAACGTCATCATAAACCTTATCGATCAACACGCCTAAAACAACGCCGGCGGCGTTGTTTTCTTTTTTTTCCTGTGGTATAATGTTGTCGGGGTGATATGATGACCGACGCGATGAAGGATTATTTGCGGGAACATCTGCCTTTTTATCGCGATCTTACGCCGGAAGAGAAAGAAACGCTCGAAAATTCCGCCCATTATCGCGCCTACCGGAAAAAGGAATTGATCTATAACGGTCTTGAGGACTGCGCCGGTCTTTATCTCGTTAAGAAGGGAGAGATGCGGGCTTTTATCGTGTCCGATAGCGGCCGCGAACTCACGGTCTTCCGCCTTTTCGAATTCGATATCTGCCTATTCAGCGCCTCTTGCCTATTAAGCGAGATTGATTTCGAGTTATCGGTCGAGGCCGCGGTTGACACGGAGGCGATCCTAATCCCTAACGCCGCGTATAACGAACTTTTAAAAAACATCAAAGTACTCGCCTATACCAACCGGCTTTTATCATCGCGCTTTAACGACGTCATGTTTTTAATCCGCCAGACGATTTTCGCCGGTCTTGACAAACGTCTCGCGAGTTTTTTAATCGAGCAGGCGGCCGTGGCCGGCGGCGACGTGATCGAAATCACTCACGAAGAGATCGCCAATCACATCGCTTCGGCGCGCGAGGCGGTGACGAGAATGCTTAAATTTTTTCAAAACGAAAGATTGATTAGCGTCGGACGCGGTAAGATTGAAATTATCGACTTCTCCCGTCTAAACAAAATCGCTTCCGCGTAAAAAAACTTCCCGGAAAACCCGGGAAGCGGTCTATCTTTTCGGAACAAACGGAAAAGCAAATAAAGGTGACTACGCTTATCGCCGTAATCACCTTTTTTTATTAGCGATAGCTTTTTGCTATTTTATTTTGCTTTGGATGCTTCTTTTCTTTTTTCTTCTTTCTCCTTCGGCAAAATCGCGTTTAGGAGAATGCCGACGATCGCCGCCAGGGCCATGCCGTAAATCGAGAACTTTCCGAAGTCGATAACGGCGCCGCCCAATCCCAAGACGAGGATCGTGGAGGCGATAAGCATGTTGCGGGTTTGGGAAAAATCGACGCGGTTATCGATCAATACCTTAACGCCGTTTAAGCCGATGAAACCGTAAAGGACAATCGACATGCCGCCCATGACCGCTGCGGGAATCGATTGGATTATAACCGTTAATACATTGAAGAATGAAAGGATGATCGCGATGACGGCGGCCAGACCGGTCACCCACACCGAGCCGATCTTCGTCATCCCGACGACCGCGGTGTTCTCGCCGTAAGTCGTGTTCGCCGGACCGCCGACCATCGCCGCGAACGAAGTCGCGATACCGTCGCCGATCAAGGTGCGGTCAAGCCCCGGGTCTTTTAGGAAGTCCTTATCGCAAATTTTCGACAACACGGCGTGGTCGCCGATATGCTCGCAGGCGGTAACGAAGGCGAGAGGCGCGATCGTGATTAGCGCCGCGAAATTAAGCTTATAGAAAGTTATATCCGTCCCCAAAAACGTGACTTCTTTATCTTTAAACCACAGGAACATAAATTCGGGAATCTTCACCCACTCGCTCGGATTTGATAACACCGCTTTAATCGGTTCAATGTCTACTTTTCCCAGGATCAAGGCAAAAATATATCCCCCGACGATCCCGACGAGGAAAGGAATGATTTTCAGGAAACCTTTTGCGAAAGTGGCGATTAAAATGACGCTTAAAAACGCGACTAAAGAAATCAATATCGATTTCCAACCGCCGCCCGCAACCAAGCCGGCGCTAGTGATCGCGACCGATGATAAACTGAACCCGATAATCGCGATCATCGGGCCGATAATAACCGGCGGCAGAACCTTGTTGATCCAACCCTTTCCGGCAATCTTGACAAGCAGCGCGATGACGACATAAATAATACCGACAACGAAAAGACCGGTAAGCGCCGAACCGTAATGGGGCTTGGCGACATTATCGTTAAAACCGGAAATAATCGCTATCGGCGTGATGTAGGCGAACGAGCTTCCCAGATAGACGGGAACTTTCGCTTTTGTGCAAAGAATGTAAATCAAGGTCCCGACGCCGGAAGTGAATAAAGCGACAGACACCGGCAGTCCGGTAGTAAGCGGCACCAAAATCGTGGCGCCGAACATGGCGAAGACGTGCTGCAGGCTCAATACAAACCATTTGCCGGCGGACGGTTTTTCGTGAGCGTCGTAAATCAGTGCTTTTGTTTGTTCCATTTTTCCTCCTGTTTTTTTTTTACCGAAAAGCTAACGCGCCGTATTCCTAAAAAAAAGCCCGAGCGGAAATTCCACCCCGGACCTTAGTCGGCATACTAAAAAAATTATACCATTGTAAACACACTAATGTCGTCGTAGTCCCAAAATTTAAGGTATTGGGGTAGAAACTTTCGAACCATATTATCGAAGATATACGACTTATTAACTTTTCTCGAGAATTATACCATAGAAAAACATTGTTGTAAATTGTTTTTTTTAGTAAAACGTTTTCCGTGCCCTTATTAAATTTTTCGGCGAAAACCTTACGCTACCGTGTTTTAATAAGTCGTTTGCGGTAAAACAAAAATAAAAAGCCCAAAATCGCGATATAAACGATAACGGTTTTATACGCGGAGACGAATTTCCCGACGGCGGCTACATTATCCGCGAAGAGATATCCCAAACCGATCAACGCCGCGTTCCAAAGCGTAATCCCGATCAGGGAAAACCCCGCGTAGCGGGCGGCCTTTTGCCGGGACGCCCCCGCGACAAAAGCGATATACGTCCGGCACAAAGGGATTACCCGCCCGAGCGCCACCGCCAAATCGCCGTGGCGGCGGTAATACGCGAATGACTCTTCGATTCGCGCGCTCGCGCGCGGGAAGCGCCCTCCGAGATATCGAACGAACCGCGGGCCGCCGATATAACCCGCGCCGTAGCAGAAAAACGTCCCGAAAAAACCCGCCGCCGTGCATAAAAGCAAAACGAAGGCAAAACTTTTATCCGTCGCCGCCGCGATCGCTCCCGCCGCCGGCAGGACGACCTCGCTCGGTATCGGGAAACAAGCGTATTCGAAAAAAACCATGACCGTGACCGCGACGAGCCCGTAATCGGCCAGCGCGCGCATAATCCATTCCAACGTTTAACCCTCCCTTTCGCGCGCGGGACAAGCGCGCGTCAATGAAAAGGACCCTCGCTAGGAGGGCCCGATTATGCTTTGTTTTGATTTCTTGCTCTAAGCATAGAAAAGAGCAACTCATGGTTTTTGTTTTGAATGGTAACCGTCGGAATCCATTGTCATATGACAATTATATTATATCGCCGGCTATCGTTTTTATTCATAAAAAAATTAAAATTTTTAAAATTGTCGCTGGCTTTTACGCTTCTTATGATATAATAATTACGAGAAAACATTTTCATAAATTTATCGGAGGAAATAATGAATTCAAACACAAAGCAGGCAAAGCTGTCGAGCCGATCCAAATGGAGCTACAGTTTGGGCGGCATCGGCCGCGACATGACCTACACCCTGGTCGCAACGTTTTTCTTGCT
>DGED01000005.1:24160-26170 GCA_002385755.1 Caryophanales bacterium UBA3935
ATTTTAATAATCGGTCGCGTCTGGGACGCGGTCAACGACCCGATCATGGGCGCGATTATCGAAAACACCAGGACCCGGTGGGGAAAATTCAAGCCTTGGATCTTAATCGGCGCGATACTCACGGCCGCCGTTATCGTTGTTATGTTCAACTGGGCGCCGACCGGAAATAACGGTTGGAACTTCGTCATCTTCTTCGGCGTGATTTACCTTCTCTGGGAAATCACCTTTACGATGAACGACATATCCTATTGGTCGATGCTCCCGGCCTTAAGCCGCGACCCGAAAGAGCGCGACAGCGTCGCGACGATGGCGGTAGTTTTCGCCGCGGTGGGAACCTTGGCCGCCCACGCCGGGGTTAACCTTGTGGCCGTCGGAAACGCCGTCAAGGGATACCGGTTAATCTCGATTATCATCGCGTTTTTTCTTATCGCCTGTCAATGCCTGACCGTTTTCGGCGTCAAGCAGGACTTGTCTCTTGAGGAAACGGCGGAAGAAAACGTCTCGATTAAAAAAATGTATAAAGTTATCAGGGGAAACGACCAGTTGCTTTGGGTCGTCTTGGCGATGCTCTTATACAATGTCGGCAGCGGTCTCATTATCGCCCTCGGTTATAACTTCTTCTATCTTGAACTCGGCTACGACGGCTTACTTACCACGATATTTGTCCTGACATTCGGGGTAAGCAATATCGTCGTCCAATCGTTTTACCCGTTTTTAAGCCGGAAACTGGGGCGCAGACGGTTGTTAAAATACAGCTTCTATTTGCTCGGACTCGGGTATTTGCTCTTCCTGCTCATGGGATTTATCCCGGTTCTGCCCGTCCACATCGTCACGGTCTGCTTGTTCGGGGCGATGGCGTTCGCCGGCCAGTCGATTTTCTATATGATTCTTACGATCGGGATAACCAACACCGTCGAGTATAACGAGTATAAAACCGGCGAGCGCAACGAGAGCGTGATCTTCTCGCTCCGCCCGTTCATGGCGAAATTGGGAAGCGCCCTGCAGCAGGGACTCGTCACTCTCGTCTTGGCTATCTCCGGGATCTACGCCCTCTCGCAAAACGTAAGCAAACTGGAAAAACTAAAAATGCATTTTGACACCGCGGAAATCGCGGAGCTTGACGAATGCGAGCCAAAAATTAGAGAGCTCCTCGAAGACGTCGAGTTTGCGGAAATCGACGACATCGACGAGATTATCGAAAAACTCGAATACAAGGAAATCGAGAAAAAAGACGGCGCGAAAAGGTACGAGCTCATTATCAACGAATCCGCCAACAAGGCTTTCCGGGAGCAGGCCGAAGGAAAATTCTCAATGCGCTTCATTCTGCGCTCGGCAATCACCCTTGTCCCGGTGCTTTTGATTTTTGTATCGTATATCGTTCTCGAGAAAAAATACATTATCGACGAGGAAATGTATGAGAAAATGATCGCGACGATCGCTGAGAGGAAAAAAACAACCCAACGGGCAACCTAAACCGCCGATTAATCGATACCTTAAATAAAAAAATACCAGCCACGCGGGCCTTCAAGGCATAGTTGGCTGGTTTTTTTATTGATATTTAACGTACAATACCGCGTTCCCGGAAAGCGGCGCGTTGTCGTAGGCGATACGGAAGCGCTCGTCTTGATAAAGGCCCGTGTAAACGTGATTTTCAATCGCGGGCACGTCTGAAAGACTTAGCGCCTTACCGGCCGGGAAGGAGGCTATCTCGACGCGGTCGCCGATGATAAAAACAACCGAAAAAACTTGGAGCCGACAATCGACATACAGAGTCTTATCTTCTTTTAACGGCTCGCCATAGAGAACGGTTTTCGCCTCGTCCTCATAAATCGTAATGTCCGTGTAATACTCATGCGTCGGTATGTCGGTAACTTTTAAGGTGTGGTTTAAAGGCGCGCATAGCGCCACGCGGTCGCCGCCGATGATTAACGTAACTTCCGCCGTTTTTTTTCGTTCCGGGTCGCCGTAATAGCGGCTTTCCTTATCTCCGGAAGAATTATTGATTACCGA
>DGED01000005.1:26417-37788 GCA_002385755.1 Caryophanales bacterium UBA3935
AGATTCACGTCAAGGAACGCGTTCGCCTTTCTTACCGCGTTCACCCTGAAACCCGTCTCCCCCGGTCCCGCCAAGGCGTAGACAATGATCACGGCCTTTTCTACAAAAAAGTTAACGTCATAGCGCAAGCTTAACACGTCGCGGTTGGCTTCGGAAGGATATAAAGAAAAATGCTTATCAATTTCCGCGTGCGTCATAAGAATATCGATTCCGGAATACCCGGGGTTCTCCAACGCCGCGCTCTCAAAAAGCGAATAATCGATCAAAAGAAAAGTAGCGTCAGCATCGCTTTCCGTTTCCGCGTACAGGGTCGTCGGCTGGCCGAGCGCTTCCCCTAGGTAACGATGTTTGTATTCGGCATCGTAATAAATCCCGGCGATTTTCTTTCCCGCTCCCGCCGGGATATGTTCCGGGAGCAGGGCGCTGTTTTTTTTGATTACAATCTCCCGCTTTTCCCCGTCAACATAAACAAAGACCGTGATTTGGGTCCCGTCGCCGGGATTCTCGTCGCCGCCGCCGACGCCCGAGGGACCGTCGGGGTTGGGGACATAATTATAAAGCAGGAGGATAAAAGTCAAAAGCGCGAGGATAAAAATGATAACGCGGCGCATAGGCTTACCTCCTAACTGTATTGGCTTAAGCGTCAGATATTTTTTCTGATTTCCAAACCGTAATGATTAAGGATAATATCTTTCAATTCGGCCTTGCTTTTCGGGTTGTATCGCTTGGCGACATAGTTGATAAAACCCGTAAGCGTGGTCAGTTTGTCCGCGATTCGAAAGAGATTTCCTTTCGTCGCTTTTTTGATTCCCGGAACGTTGCGGATAAAATTAATAATTAACTCCCGCTCCAGATTCATCCGCTCGATTTTCTCGAGCGCCGGGTCGGAAAGATAGTATTTGTCTTTAAGCAGGCTTTCGTAAGTAAAATATTCCCCCTCCCGCAAATATCCCGTCAGGGCCTTGACATAATCCCGGATGTCGGTCTCCGTCACGCCCCGTTTTTCCAAACAACGGATATTAATCAGTTTATCCTTGACCAAAAACGCGCGGTACTCGGAACGCAACGTTTCGATAAAGAGAATCAGCGTCGTGTCGCGCATCCGGTAGTCCTTATCCGTGAGTTGATACTCGTCCGCGGAAAGAACCCGAGTGAAGAAAACGTCTTTTAGCGACGCGAACTCTTCCTTGATAATATAGTTTATGTCGTGGGTTTTATATCCCAACCCGCGCAGCCATCGGTTCGAAAAATATTGATACCGTTCTTTCCCGACGCCGCGTTCCTCTAAAATCGCGGCCAGCTCGTCAAGTTCGTAAAAATTATCGGACATAACCGTCTTTATTATCTCCAACGTCTCCGGGGAAAGCGACGGTTCTTTATCATATAGGACGCGCCTTGAGATATAATCGCCGAGAGTGTCGTTTATGACGTTGATCAAGGTCCCGGGATGGTAACCGTAATCCTTGATTAACTCGCCCGCGAACCGCTCGAGGGGAACGGGGCCGTCTAGCGAGCGCCACTTTTGGACGATCACGCCCGCGAACGACTCTCCTCTCGGAGCGATCATCGGCTGCCGGCGGAAATCGATTCGTCCGGCGTATCTTTCGTCTTTGGAAAACAGGCGACGCAAGAGGTAATGAAGCTCGTAGCCGTCGCGGACATCAATCTTTCGCATCAGTTCCCCGCGCGACCGAAAGAAATAATTGCAGGAATAGACCGAATCGATAGCGTCGAGGATTTGCCCGAGCTCCTTCAGGTGTTCGGGCTTAAGCCGCCGGTAGTCGTAATAGCGGACGTTTTTAAATCCATGAATCGCGTTCGTCACGATATCGATATATTTATCGTAATGATAATCGAGATTATTGTCCGCGGCGATTTTATTCGCCGTTCGCACGATTTCCGTTTTATGGGCTCCCGAGGCCGGGATATGGCGCTTGATAACGTATTCGAAAAAACCTCTTTTCGTCATTTTCTCGACGCTTTTGCCGTATACGCGGATCCGCGGTTTGAACGCCTCCGGAAGCTCGGCCTTAAATCGTTCGATGACGAAAGGAGAGACCGCCCCTTTATCCATCAACTCGCGGACGTAATCTTCAGGGAAAACATAATTTTTCCGGAAGGGATGCCTCTTTCCCAAATACTTCACGACATTATAAGAAAAATCATTGAGCGCGAAAAGCTTTTTAAATACCTCGGGATGCCAGCGGAATTTGTTATACTCGCCGACGAACCCCTCCTCGTAGTAAAAAGCGAATTGGCGCATCCGGTCGCGCACTATCTGCCGGATTCTTTCCCGGGTTTTCCCGAACTTATCGGCGATCGCCTGCAGCGTCTCGCCGCCGAACCGGGCCATGATTATTTTCTCGGCTTCCGGCTTCAAACCCGCGGCGGCGATTTTTTCCGTAAGAAAGGGCAGGCGGAGATACTCGCCTTCCGCGATCAAATCGTCCCGGCCCGACACTTTCCGCTTAAAATCTTCAAGATCGAAAACGGCTCCCGCGCGTTGCGCAAGCGCGGGGATGTCGGCGAATTTAATCCGACCGTGGTGATTTTCCACCAGCTCCGCCTTTAAGTAGAAAAAATCATTTTTCGGCCTCTCGGCAAAATACTTCGCGAACACGCCGATAACCGCCGTCAAAGTTTTATGATTAAAATACGCCCCCAAAATGCCGGATAGGTAACTTCTACGGATGAGGCCAAAGTTATAAAGGCCAAAACCGCGGAGGCTTTTGCTTAGTCCGGGGGAATAACCCATCTGCTCGACGGTCAAGTCGTCATAAATATGGAGGTTTTGAAAGACGGGGATTTTTTCCGTCAATCCTTCCTTTTGAACGATCTCCCCCGCTTTTTCCATAATCTCGGCGATTGATCTCGCCCCGAGACCCGCGATATTATATATTTTTATTTCCTCAATATAACGGAGCAACCGCGAAACCGCGTTTATCGAATGACGCCCCAAAGCGTTTACCGCTCGCCTCGACAGACCCAAACCCGCGAGCTTGTGCTTCTCGTCAAGATAAGCGTACGGGAAGCCGCCCGCGCCGCTCTCAAGCTCGCTCGATAGTTCTTTGTATTTGTATTGCGAGATAATCGATTCGAAAATCTTGCTTTCGCTTTCCGTAAGTTTTAGCGCCTGCGGCTTTGTTCTAATTAAATCAAAGATTTGACGGATCTTCTGTTTTTCGATTTTCGCGATAATCGACGCCGGCAAGCGCAACACCCTAATAGACTTATGCACACCCTTCACCTCAGTCATCAATAAAATTATACCACAGAAAAATAAAATCCAACAATATCGCTATTTTAAATTACGCGGATCAAGACATAATTCCTTGATAAAATCGCTAACGTTCTCGCCAATCTCAAAAGCCATTTTTTCCAAATCGGAAGTTAGATAAGGCGCCTGCGAAAGCGCGACGCTAACTTTCTCGACTATTTCATACGGGACATAAGATTTCGGGTTAAAGCCGAATAAATCGTGAACCATTTTGCTTAAGTAAGTGAAGCGCGAGTTTAGTCTCCGGTTTGTAAAAATATTCCCGGAATCGGGCCAAACATGCTCGAACAAAACATTTTCCCGATGCAGAAGCAGCCAGATCTCAAAACACGGACTCGTGACGATCGTCTTCACCGCGGTGGTCTTTATTTTCCTTATAAAGTCGAGATAGGCGGCGGCGGGATTTTCAAAACCTTTATAACTGTCGCGGTCGAAAACCATGCAATAGACCGCGTTATCTTCCTTGTTTGTTTTCTTATAGTCCCGTAAAAACGAAAACAGCTGGCGCGGCGTGTTCCGACCGCGGTCGGCGTGCGTCCGGTCGAGAAAAACCAGTTTGATATTATTTCGCGCGCGCAACTTCACCAGGTAACGGTCAAGATGCTGAAAATACTGCGGTTCCGTGTTCGTCCCTTCCATGATTATATAATAAGTTTTAAACGGCTCGACCTGGCGAACCCTTTGGTCGCGGTAACGATTAAAGAGCGACACCCGTTCTCTAATCGCCATTTTCGTCCCCGTTCTTCTCAAGCATCGGGACGGCGCCGAACGCCCCGCGCAAATACGCTTCTTGGGGGTCCCGGTATCGCTCCTTGAAAATATCGAGCGAGAACAGCCGCGAGACGTTATCCTCGCCTTTCTCCACGAACCATACCTCGTCCCGCCGGAAAAGATCGTCGGAAAGAAGGTTTGCGTTATGGGTGGAGAAAATTAACTGACAGGGAAAGCCGGCGAGCCGACTGTTAAACATTTCGACCAATTTCCGCCCCAACAAAGGATGGATGCCGCGGTCAATCTCGTCAAAGATATATGCGCCGTGATCGACGGGGTTTGCGATGAGATCGGCAAAATCAAATAGACGACGCGTCCCGTCCGATTCTTCCCCGTAGCTAAAAAGAAAGTCGGAATTCCGATGCCGGAAGAGCATTTCATAATAAGCGTCATTTTCGGGATCGACCGTGAAAAGCCCGGCCGGAGAGCGCGCCGAATGTTTATTATCGGTTAAAGAAACCTCGAAAGGCAAGTCGTCCTTTGCGATCTTTCGCTCTTCGATGTCGACGATTCCCGTGTCAAATTTTTCAAAAACGGAAAAAAACTTCTCTTTATCTTCGGGAAAACGGGTGGAGAGAACCCGCGCCCGCTCCCGATGATTAATCTTTAGTTTTTCTTTAAACCAGAAAAACGCCGGTCTAAAGAGCCCGGTTTCTTTTAAGCCCGGCAACGACAGCGTAAAACCTTCTTGATGAAAATTTTCGGGTCGAAGAATTCCTTCCCCGAAATCAATCCGTTCGTTTTCAGCGTCCCGCTCGAAAAGTAATTTTTCCCGGTCGGCGCGCGGGTCGATCTCATAAAGCCACTCGCCGGAAAGCTTTGTTCGACTGAGCCAAACCTCGAACCCGTAAGTGAATACCCGACCGTCATTATAAAACGTATATTCAAATAACGTCGGCCGGTCGCGGTTGACGCTTCCCGTTTTAGAATAATGCCCGCGGTAAGCGTCGTTTAGTCCGTCGACGATAAAATCGCGTCCGGCGGCGATGGCCTTTATAAAATTGCTCTTTCCGGACGCGTTCGCGCCGTAAAGAACCGCCGTTTTCAGGACGTCGAAGCCCGCGAGTTTCACGCGGTGACCGAGCCCGTTCCCCGTCTCAATGCTCGGGATCATCGAAAGCGTCTGCCGGCAGGCAAACGATAGGAAATTGTCGACGGTAAAAGCGATAAGCATGGGACACCTCACTTGTCTTCAGTTTGTTTTATCATTCCGATCATCGTCTCGATTCGACGCAAGACGGCGAGACAATTGTTGAAAATCTCGACAAACTTCTCATAATCCATTTTCCGCTCCTTTTTAAAAACGGGCTTGCAATTAACAAAAAACGCGGTTTTATCATGATGAAAGGCGATCCCGCTCCGATTGCTCTCGGGATAAAGTTGCTTAAATTTCCGGAAAAGAGATTTTTCCGCCGCGTAAGAGTTTGAGCGTTCATCCGCCGCGATGTTTTTCGGGAGATAAACCCGGCAATCGTCTTCGGAAAGGCCGGATTGATACTTATAACCGGGGATCCAGTGTCCCCATTTGTTTCTAATTTGTAAGCGATGACGGTTTTGATGGATTAAAACAAACAAATCGCCGTTTAACAACTGCTGGCTGTATTTTCCGTTTTGACGCCACGCCTTCAGACAAATATATTGGCCCCTGACGTCATCGATATGAAAACCGAACGAAAAATGCGCGTCGACGCTATCAAATCGGCCGATAAAGCCCGTATCCGTCGCTATCTCGCGCGGCTTGTCTTTAAGAGGCTCGATCAAGTATGCCGTTTCCGCGGCGATCATTTTTCCCATTCGGCCGACGAATTCTTTGTTTATGAAATCATATCTTTTATTCTTTAAACGCCAATAGTAATTAACAATACAGATAAAAGCGACGACTTGAATAAGAGAACCAATAATAATCAAAGGCAGCATCATGGATTCCCGCAATTCTTCTTCGCGAAAGATAACGATAATCACCCCGGCGACCCAAAGAGCTGTATATAACATAAATAACACAATGTAAATACCGCGAAATTTTATTTTATTATATTCCGCGCAAAGACGGTCGATTTCGTTTTTATAGTTTTTCACCGACATAAATATCTCCCTTTTTTCATTCTGTTTCTTTTAAAATTTCAATCATTTTTTCACGGCGCAAAGTATCGAGACAATATCCAAAATAGTCGCTAAACTTCTCAAAATCCATGCGCTTTGCTTATTAAGATTTGGAAATTGCCACGAGAACAAAAAATATGACCGCGAAAGCGTAAATCAATCCGTAAACGGCGAGATTCAAAAAGCGCTCGGTTAATCCCCTGGAATAGGGCGACGCCAGGGATATTTTATTTTCCGCAATCGTCTTCTTCAGGACTTTCTTTTGAAAAAACCAATTTCCCAAAAGGATAACATAGACAAATACGGCGACGCCTACGGCCGTTATTATCGTCGCGAAATCATTGCTTATTAACAGCGGCCGGCTGGCGACGATCGACAACGCGATCGAGACAAAAGCGATTAAGACCAAAACGTAGCCGGATAAAGTATAGATTTTAATTTTTTCGGGCGGGGCGACTTTGCTAGACGCAATCTTTATCGTTTGGTAAATCACCAAAGCCAACCCAGCGCCCAAAAACAAAGCGTTAACGATAATTAGAAACATCCGAATCTCCTTAATAATATACTTCTATTTCATCCCCGCGCCGGCGGTACCGCGCCTTAAACGCCGCGCAAACCTTTCGAAGCGAAAGGCGGGGCTCCGTAGCGATCACCCGGCGGTTCCGAAAACGCAGGATCGTCCCGGCGTCCGCGGTTTCCGGCGCTATATCAAAGATATCGGCGATATTGGCGACGGGAAGAAAAACATCGTCGCCCGCGATCCGCGGCGGCGCGGAAAAGAAGATCGCCCGATCGTTTAGCGTTCCGTAAGGTTTTCTTAAATCCGCGCTAAAGACATGTTCCCGCGGTCGGCGCGGCCAGTACGCGCGCAGGAATGAGCGAAAAATATTTTCCTGGACATCATACATCTTTTTCCCACGCCGGTATAACCCGCCGTTGGTGATAAAGCAAATCCCCAGTTTTTCCTCCCGGTTAACGAAAAGGTAACTAATCGCTCCGTACGCCGAGCCGGTATGGCCTTTAAACGTCGGTCCAAACTGATTAATAAACTTTAATTGCAAACCCTTGGCCTGGTAGGATTTATCGGCGCCGTGCCAATGGATTTGAAGCATGAGGTCGACCGTCTCTTTATTTAAAATCCTCCTACCAAAATACGCGCCGTCATCGATCAGGATTCGCGCGAATCTCGCGAGGTCGCGCATGCTGATAAATAAGCCCCCGGCCGGACCCCGGTAGTTTTCCCCCAAGGGAAAACGGGGATAAACGGACTCAACAAAACTCGCGCCGGAACGGGAGCGGCGCAAGCGCCCCGCGTTATCCGCATAATACAAATCGGCGATGGCTTCCTTATTAATTATCTCGTCGGCGCGAAACGAGGCGTCAACGCCGAGCGGGTCCAAAACGTTTCGCTTGACGTAATCGGTAAAATACTCGCCCGTCGCTTTCTCAACGACGCAGGCCAAGATCCCGCAACCAAAATTCGAATAGATAAACTTCTCCCCCGGCCGGTTCGGCGACCAGGTGGCCTCGGTATAATACTCGCCGGGATTGGGCGCGAGAAGTTCCATCAAGGTCACGGGAAGCGACGTCCCGTTGACATTGTTATAGCCGGCGCGGCCTTCGTCGGGACCGTCGGTAATGCTTGACGTTTGCGTCATAAGCATTTTGATGGTGATTTTATCGTCGGGATAACGGGGATTCCTGATCTTAAAGCCCAAAATGTCGCCGATATCATCATCAAGCGAAACAAGTCTTTTCTCGACCAATTGCAGGACCGCTACCGCAACGACGATTTTTGAGATCGAAGCGATTCGAAAGATCGTCGAAAGCGTCACGCTTTTCCCGTCCTCAAGCGACGCCATCCCGTAAGCCAAGTCAAGTTGGTAATCGGCGCCGGAAAAAACGGAAACCTGGGCGCCCGCAAGACGGCTTTCCCGGCAATGTTTGTAAAAATCGGATGCAAAGGACATCTCAATCCCGCCTTTACGCTTTTATTATTTCCGCAATCGCGAAATTCGCAAGGAAAAACGCGGCGATAAGATACAAGATAAAACTGACGTCGGCTTTTTTGCCGGAAAAAACTTTCATCAAGACATACACGATAATCCCGAAGCCGATGCCATCGGAAAGGGAATACGTCAGGACCATAAAAAGAATCATCGCGAAAGCGGAAAAAGTCACCGTCTTATCGCTCCAATCGATATCCTTGAGATTGGAAAAAAGCGCCGCGCCGACCGCGACCAAAGCCAGCGAAGTCACCGGCGTGTAGAAATTTTCCCCGACGTTAATCGCCGAAAAGACGGAAAAGAGCGGGTAGAGAAACACCGAAAGCAAAAACAAGACGCCCGCGGTCGCGGCGGAAAGTCCCGTTCGCGCGCCGGCCTCGATTCCGATCGTCGACTCGGCGTAGGAAGTGACCGTCGACGAGCCGAAGACGCCGCCCAAAACGGCGCCGAAAGCGTCGGCGCATACCGCCTTCCGGGCGGAGACGAGCTTGCCGCGTTCGTCGAGAAGGCCCGCTTTATTGCCCACGGCGAGCAAAGTCGCCGTCGTGTCAAAAAGATTGACAAAAATCAGGGAAAAAATCAGGGCGTATGATTCGGGACGAAGCAGAACGCGGGGGATATGTTCGAAGCCCTTGCCGAAAACGGCGCCCAAAGACGCGCCTTCCGCGCGCGCGAACCTGGGCATGTTCTCCACTTCGAAATAATTAAGGACGAGACCCAAAGCGGCGGTTAAACCCATGGCGATAATAATCGCGAATCTTTTCAATTTTCCCGGCAGGGCGCCGAGAGCGAAAGCGGCGAGTATCCCAAACAGGGCAAGAAGAACAAGGGGCTCGCTTAGCCTTCCCAGGCTGACAAGCGTCCCGCTGTCAGCAACGATGATCCCGCCCATCTTCAAGCCGATAAAAGCGATAAAAAAGCCCAAACCGGCGGTAATCGCCAATTGCAAGTCGCGGGGAAAAGCGATAATGATTTTCTCGCGCAAACCCGTCAAAGACAATAGCAGGAAAAGAACGCCGGCGACGATAACGAGCGCCAGCCCCTCCTCCCAGGAATAACCTAATTTATCGCAGACGGTGAAAGCCAAAAAGGCGTTCATTCCCATCCCGACCGATAAAGCGATCGGGTAGCGCCCGTACACGCCCATAATGAGCGTGGTAATCCCGCTTACCAAAGCGGTGGCGATAAATACGCTCGTTCCCGGAAAACCGGCCGAACCTAAAATATTCGCGTTTACCGGCAAAATATAAATCATCGCCAGGAACACGATTAAGCCGGCGATTATCTCCCGGGCGAATGTCGTGTTCCTTTCGGAAATCTTAAAATAACGGTCGAAGCCTTTTGCTATTTTTTTCATATCTTCACCTTTATATTCTTCCTCATAATAATTATATAATTTTAACAAGAAATTGTAAAGCAAAGAAGGGAAAGTAAAATCTTCTTTCCCGGCGGTAAATTCGCATAAAACAACGATTGCGAGATATCCGTTTACAACGCCGGTTTCTTTTGTTATAATATGATTGTGTATAGAGGTGAGCCATGAACGTAATCCCCCTGCCTAATGTATTTCAAAGTTTACCGGGAAGCTTCCATGTCCACAAGGACACGACGATTAATTTTTCGGGGGAGCTGAAAGCGACGGCGGATTTGCTTTGCGATTTCTTGGCTGAGTCAATCGGCTCAAGACCGAAACGTTCCAATTATTCCTCGATTAACCTAACGCTCGACTTTTCTCTCGAGGAGGAACAATACCAGCTTTTCGTCGACCGAAACAGCGTTCACCTGTCGGCGCGAACCAACCGCGGGGCTTTTTACGGCTTGCAGACGCTCAAGCAGCTCGCGACGGTAAAAGACGGCAGGCTTTTTATCGACTGCTGTATAATCGACGACAGGCCCCGGTTTTCTTATCGCGGCTTCATGCTCGATGTCGCCCGGCATTTCTTCCCCAAGGAAGAAATATTTCGCCTGATTGATTTGATCGCTTTTCATAAGTTCAACGTTTTTCACCTGCATTTAACCGACGACCAGGGATGGCGAATCGAAAGCGAGGCCTACCCCCGCCTGACGGAAATCGGCGGTAAGAGAAAAGCGACATACAGCCGCCGTTTAAAGGGATACGCCGGGCCGCACCAAGGCTATTACACGAAAGCCGATTTAAAGGAAATCGTCGCCTACGCCCGATCGCGACACATTGAGATTATCCCGGAAATCGACATGCCGGGACACATGAACGCGTTCATCGCCGCCTATCCCGACGCCTCGTGCCTGAACAAAGAAATCGACGTGCTAAGCGACTTCGGCATCAGCGATATTACCCTGTGCCCAGGCAACAAGGAAGTCTATCAAATGCTTTCTCGAGTCATATTGGAATTGATTGATATTTTCGACGGTCCGTATTTTCATCTCGGCGGCGACGAAGTCCCGAAAAAGCATTGGAAAAAGTGCCCGCGCTGCCAAAAGGCGATAAAGGATTTTCATTTGAAAAACGAAAAGGAACTCGCGACCCATTTCCTTAATTATTTCGCGGAGTTCCTCAGAGCGCATAATAAAACGCCGATTTTCTGGAACGACGGCATCTCCGAGAAAACCTCGCCCGGCGCCGTAGTCCAGCATTGGAAATACTTTACCCGGAAAAAAACGGTGAAAGAGATAAACCGCGGCCGAAGGGCCGTTCTTTCCGATTATTTCTATCTTTACCTTGACTTGCCGTACGCGTTAACGCCCCTGAAAAAGACTTATCAGTTCGAACCGCTCGGCAAAAAAATCAAGAATACAGCCAATGTTTTGGGAATCGAGGCGCCGCTTTGGACCGAGTGGGTTCCCGACCGGTCAAAAATTGATTTTCAAATCTTCCCCCGCTTAGCGGCGGTAGCGGAAATCGCCTGGACGGAAAAAGAAAACAAATCCTACGACGACTTTATCGAGCGCCTGAAAAATTTATATAGTCATTACCGGAAAATGAACGTCGGCTTCGCCGAGGACAAGGAAAACCAGCCCAATCTCTTCGCGCGAGCCTGGGGCGCGTTGTCTTGGTTTCAAGACGAAGATTGCGAATTGCGGAAGAAAAAACGGCGCCGCTAACGCGCCGGAGCCTTCAATTATAATTTGTTAAAACGCGAGCGTTAAAATTAAGCGCTCGTTTTTGTTTTGATTACAAAAACTGCCTTCGGGAATATCCCTAAAGGCAGTTTGATCGCAAACGGCGTTATTTAATTAT
>DGED01000005.1:37950-38940 GCA_002385755.1 Caryophanales bacterium UBA3935
ATCGGTAGGCGAATCAAGATCGAATAGCGAATAAGCATACTCGCCCCTGCTGCGGTTATACATATTGGCGATATTGATATTCCGCTCGAAAAAGATCCGGGTGAACTGGTTAATCATATTCGGGATATTCTTATGATATAGAGTAATCCTGCCGGCGGTACGGCACGCGCCGGCTTCGCATTCCGGGAAATTCACGGAATTGACGACATTCCCGTGTTCCAAATAATCGGCCAGTTCCCTAACCGCCATCCGCGCGCAGTTATCCTCCGACTCGAAGGTTGAGGCCCCCAAATGGGGGATGGCGATGACATTATCCAAATTGGCGATTTGGTAATTGGGAAAATCGGTAACGTATTTTTTGACTTTACCGGATCTCAAAGCCTCTTCCAAAGCGTCGTTATCGACTAAAGCGTCGCGGGCAAAATTTAATAATACGACGCCGTCTTTCATCTTTTGGAAAGCGTCCCTGCCAATCATCCGCTCCGTTTCTTTGCTTAGGGGAACGTGAAGACTTATGTAATCGCAACCGGCGAGAATATCGGCAAGCGAGTTAACGTTGATAATATGACGCGAAAGCCGCCAGGCGTGATCGACGGAGATGAAGGGGTCGTAACCGTAAACCTCCATATTCATGTTCCACCCGGCGTTCGCCACCAGGACGCCGATCGACCCCAATCCGATAACGCCCAGTTTTTTGCCTTGGATCTCGCAGCCTGCGAAACGGGATTTTTCTTTCTCGACTAGCGTCGCCAAATCCTCGCGATGAAGATTTTCCTTAACAAAACGAATCCCGCCGATAATATCGCGCGAGGCGAGCAAAAGACCGGCGATCACCAGTTCCTTGACGCCGTTGGCGTTGGCTCCCGGCGTGTTGAAAACCGGAATTCCCGCCTCGGTGCATCTTTCCACCGGGATATTGTTCACGCCGACGCCGGCGCGGGCGATTGCTTTCAAGTTGGGCGAGAAAATTAAGCCGCGCAAGTCATAACT
>DGED01000001.1:0-2514 GCA_002385755.1 Caryophanales bacterium UBA3935
AGATCGAATCATTTTTAATTCTAAAAAATTTGGAAAAATCAAAGGCAAAACTATGACTTTAGAGAACAAAAACGTGAAAATAGATTTCTTTGACAAATCAAACTTAAGCCATGTCAAGGAAGCGGCGAGATTATTGGCCGATTGTTTTCCTCAGGCTTATAAAGACTGCTCCCGCGCTGAAATGGATGCAATCCTTAATGACGAAAGAATCGCGGTTATGGCCGTTATTGATAATCGCCTTATCGGTTTTATCGGGGCGATTCCCCAATACGGGATTACCGGATGGGAACTTCATCCTCTTGTCGTGAACCCTGCTTATAGAAATATGGGCGTCGGCTCGCGGTTGGTTGATAAACTTGAAAAAGAAGTATTATCCCGGGGTGGCGTCGTGATGTATTTGGGAACCGATGATGAATTCGGGAAAACCACGCTTTCGGGAGTCGATTTATTCGAGAATCTTTATGATAAAATCCAAAACATAAAGAATCTCAATCGCCATCCTTATGAATTTTATTTAAAAGCCGGATATAAAATCGTCGGCGTCATACCCGACGCTAACGGTCCCGGCAAACCCGATATCCTGATGGCGAAGAGATTGACAAGAAAAACCACATAATAAAAGCCGCTTTTCTACCGAAGCGGCTTTTTTATGCTTTCTTCATTAGTTGATATTCGCGAATTTACTTTTTAAATATTCCGATAAAGCTTTGTCCTCGCAATAAACAAAGCAACCTTTCAATCCGCGCGACATTAAAGTCTTGTATGTGTTGCGAATGATTCTATCCGCCAGAGCCTCGTTTCCCTTTATCCCGCGCAGGCTTTGGTCGGTTTTGGCTCGTTTTGTCCTGTCGGTTATCACTCTGCCGTTTCTGTAACGCAAATCCTTGCCGATAATGACGCCGACATAATCAAACTCCAAACCTTGGGATGTGTGTATGCAACCGACTTGCTCAAAGGTGTCTTCGTCGATGGCCCAGGTGTCGGTGTTACTGAAGTTCCATTTGGCCATAAAGCCGTTTTCCAGTTCGATGTCGTAGATATCTTCGCGCGGGTTGTTTTTGGTTATCCAATCATAGCAATACCCGGCCAGCATACGGGATTTATTGTTGATTTTATTTTTTTCGCGCAACGCTTCCCGCAGTTTGTTTGGACAGTCAAAAACCCTGAAATCATATTGGTATTCAAAACCGTCGTAATTGGCGGTTTCCCTAATGCCGAGAATATGGTCAAGGAAAGCGATGTATCCTTCGCTTCCCCGGCAACGGAATTGCGATTTAAGTTTGTAATCTTCGCCGTCTATGATTTTACTATTCAGTATTTTAGCCCATTTTTTTATCTCTCTAATCGAGCCGATATCTTTCGCGGTTACGATTTGGTCTTCGTCTATAAAGAAAACGGAAACATAGGCGGCGTTTATCAATTCTTTGATTTGGTTCTCGCCTTTATAAAATAATCCGGATTTTTCGTTTAGCCGGTGCGCTTCGTCAATCAAAAGGCAATCGAAAGTGTTGGGTCTGGCGTTATAAAAGCTTCCCGAACTTTTAAACAGCGTCTTAACATAACCCAATTTGTATTTTTCTTTTTGAAGAAGCCTGAAATAAACATTTCGCGGCGCCGCGTTCTTGGTGACGTAGCTAATATTGTATTTGCTTAAGGACGCCAAAAGGTTAACGGCGATTACCGATTTGCCCGTGCCCGGGCCGCCTTCGATGATAATCGTGTACTTTTCCCTGTTTTTGACTGCGTTTTCAACGGCTTCTTTAATCGTCGAGAAAGCGACCTTTTGCTCGTCAAGCATGACGAAAACCTCATTCCCACGAAGCATACTGGCCAGGGCGTCCTGCAACATTTTGCTGGGGCGGATTCTGCCGTTCTCAATCTTATAGAGCAGTTCGCCCTTGTCCGACTTTTTCACATATCTTTTAATAAATTCCCTTAGTCTCAAAGCGTCTGTTTTTAGAAAGACGGGCGCGATATTTATGATATTCCGATAAAAAGAGTTGTCTATCTCATGTCGGTATTCTTCGCGGTAGTTATGTAAATAAGCGCACGGATGCAACGCGATTTCTTCTTTTTCAAACGCCTCGTTGAAGTTTTCTATTGTTTTCGCGTATGAATAGGCCTGGTATGACGGGTGGGGCATAGCCCTGATATTGTGTCCTACGTATGTCAAAACCAAATCTTCCTTGGTTGTTTTTTCGGCTTTTTCCCATTGTTTTAACTCAATAATTATGACATGCTTCGATTCGTTTTCATCAACACCCGTTACCAAAAAGTCGATTCTTTTAGAGGTTTGCGGGATTTGGTATTCAATAGCGATGTTTACATCATCGGCGATGCTATCGTCATTTAATATCATTTGCATATAAGTTAAGGAATTATCCCAGGATCGGAACTCGTTGACGTTCGCGTGATTATAGCCTATTTCTTGAAATTTGCCGGCTATTTTATCGGCTATTACCCCGTTAATGACATCATTGCTAAAACCTGCTTTAGTATTGGCGTATATTAACA
>DGED01000001.1:2683-3133 GCA_002385755.1 Caryophanales bacterium UBA3935
ATGAAATTATGTCGGATGATACAAAAAGATAAACCTCGAGCGGGAATATAGCAGGATATATAATTCAGTTTGTGTCAAAAAGAGCGAAGGATAGAAGGGTAAAGGATGTAAAAAACAGCGTTTGAGTAGTATCAAGCGGATTGTAAAAAAAGGTAAAAAAACAATGTCTTTAAATTATGCGCGATAACCTTTGCATATAAAGGATATCGCGCCAATATTAAAGAGAATAATGTTAATTATCAAGTAAGGATAAGCTCGTTTGATTTGAAAACAATTACTTACGCTTTCGCGCTTGTTTCCATCCCAAAACAAACAATATGACCCCTACGAGAAAGCATACGGCAACTTGAAGAAAATATACGTTGCCGTTAACGCAATTCCGCCAATCGGTAAAGTTGATCGCGTAATCCGGTCGGTAGTCATAATTAAACCTGTCTCTTATACACATCT
>DGED01000069.1:0-315 GCA_002385755.1 Caryophanales bacterium UBA3935
AAAGATAACTTCGGGCTAAGCAACCAGGCCGTTATCTTAATCAAACGCGACCGCGATATCGTCCCCCTGCTTACGGGTTTGGAAGAGTTACGGTATGAAGGCGAGAATTACATCACTTCCGTCTTCGCTTATACAAAACAGTATACGAAAGAAGAACTTAAGCACTATTTGAAAGATTATGAGATTGATGATGCGACGCTGAATTTGTTGTTCAATTATGTCAACGGTTCCGCTCCCGCGAAAACAACCGTGTCATTTGAGGAAATCGCGGCGTTAATCGACATCGCGCCGGGGTTTGAAACCGAGCTTTCCGCC
>DGED01000069.1:506-5633 GCA_002385755.1 Caryophanales bacterium UBA3935
ATCGATAGGGAAGCGATAACTTCCCAATTTATGAGCGAAGGCTACCAGCGCGTCGTCCTGACGGTTGATTTGGAAGACGAAAGCGAGACGTCCTTCGGTTTCTTTGCGGAGTTGGAGAACCTGCTTGAAGAAGAGGCGGGCGAATATTACCTAATATCGAGCACGGCGACTATTATGGCGATTAAGGAATCCTCGAGTCGCGACCACATCGTCACGCTCGCGATTTCCGTCGGGTTGATATTTCTAATCATCGCCTTGTCGTTTAAATCGATATTCGTTCCCCTGCTGTTAATCGTCGTGATCCAGGGCGCGATTTTTATCAACATGGCGATAGCAAACGTCGCCGGGACGCGGATAATCTTTCTAGGTTATTTGATAGTGAACTGCATCCAGCTTGGCGCGACCATCGACTACGGCATTCTTTATACCGACCGATATTTGAGTCACCGCGGGAAGAGTTCCCGCGCCGAGAGCGTAGCCAACGCCACAAGCGAAGCGCTCCCGACGATTATGACTTCGGGTTTGATCCTCTTTTGCGCCGGAATGGTCTTGTCGGCGGTATCGGGAATACCGGTCGTCGCCTTAATGGGGCGCCTGATTGGCGTCGGCGGCCTGATTTCCGTCGCCATGATATTATTCGTCTTACCCCAAACATTATTGCTAGCCGACCGCGTTCTTCTAAAGAAAGGCGCGAAATAAAAAAAACCCTCGCCATGTAACGGGCGGGGGTTTTACAATCTATGAAAATATTTCTTTAAAAAATAATAAACGCCGTTGTTTTCGACCGATTTTGTGATATATTTGGCTGTTTTCAACAATTCCGGGTGGCCGTTGGCCATCGCTACGGAAACCGATGCCGAGCCCAACAAGTCGATGTCGTTATGGCCGTCGCCAAAGGCGATAATCTTCTTATCGGGAATTCCGTAATAATGGGCGACCTTTTTAAGGGCCCTGCCTTTTGAGGTTTTGGCGTTATAAACCTCGCCGAGAACCAGGCCGTCGGGGATCGGCCAGAACCTAAGATCGATGTTGTCGTGTTTTGATTTAAGGTAAGCGGAGATTTCCTCCTGTTTGGCGGCCTCGGCGTAAATAATCGCGCCGTTGGGATCGTTATGGAGAATATCTTGGGGATCGCCAATGGCGAGGTTTCCCCCGTCCGCATGAAGAAATGGCCGAATCTGGTCATCCTTTTTCCATAAATAAATATCGTCCTCAACCTCGCAGAAAACATTGATGATCGCGTCGGACTTTTCTTTAATCAAATCAATGATTACTTGCTTATCGATCGTTATTATCGTTTTCGGAAAAAAATAATCGCTCGGGTTGTGGACAAGGGCGCCGTTATAATTGATAATCGGCGTGTCGAGCTCGAGCATTTCGTATGCAGGTTTAGTCGAGCGGTAAGGACGACCCGTGGCGATAACGACGTAATTTGTTTTCGCGAGTTTTTTCAAATAACGGATGCTTTTATGGTCGTAGTTGTCGAAATCGGTGACGAGCGTGCCGTCCAAATCAACGGCGATCAAAAAATCTTTGTTCATGATTAACCTCGCGTTTTTCATAATATTATCACAAAACAAAACAAATGTCTAGAAATTAAAAATTATCTTGCGGGAAGGAGGAGAACGAAAAAGGCTCGCGCGCAGCCCGGCGGGCGTTTTTCATTTTTATACTATAAATTGCGTTTAGGTCTTGTTGCAATAACATCTGTTTTATAGTAAAATATAAGTTAGTTAGGAAAAGTGATTTGATATGAATCTGCTGCGCAAATTGAAAGATTTTTTCGCCGAGTTGTTCGGGAAGTTTTCCTTGGATAATCTTTTGATTCTCTTTTTTGGGATCATTATCGGGTTTTTGGTTTGCCTGATGATATATTTGGTCTTTGTTTTTATATCCCTGAAGAAGGGGGAAAAAAGATATCAAGCCCAGAAGCGGGAGATTGAAGACGAGAAAATCGCGCGGCTGATTCGCAGCGCCCGCAACCTGTTCATCGAGGAATACGCGAACGAAACGCTCGGGCAAAAAATCAACGCCGTCGGGAAGATATCTTGGAATCTAATCAACGATATCGCGAAAGTGTATTACCCGAAGTCCAATTACCCGATTTACGAGCTGAGTCTCGACGAGTTGATTATCCTTAACCATTACATTACCGACCGGGTCGATATGATTTTCAAGGGCCCGGTGCTTAGCCCGCTGAAAAAAGTGAAAATCGCCAATATCTTAAAGTTATTCGAGATTAAGAAAAAAATTGACGAGAACGTGGCCGTGAAAGCCGTCAATAAATTGAAAATACCGAAAATACTACAAGCAACGGTCGCCGTGCTAAATATTTTCAACCCCGCCTACTGGGTTAAAAAGTTAATGGTAAACACGACGATCCTGGCGGCGAGCAATAAGATCTGCACCACGATTATCGACGTCGTGGGCGAGGAGACAAACAAAGTTTACAGTAAAAATGTTTTTAATCGCGAAAAAATAGCGAATCTGGAAATCGAACAATCGATTCTCGAATTGGAATCAATGGTTGAAAAAGAATAGGAGCATGAAGGGCATGAGACGAAAAAACTTTTATATCGCCAGAATTGACAAAGAAATAGAAAAAGAAACTAAGGAACAAAACAAATCCGAGGATCAAAAATTTCGCCCGGAACCTTTTGTTTCCACGATCTCGGGTTATAACGTGAAAGACAAGCCTTCTTTCCCGTATATTAAATGGAATAACCGCGGCTTGCAATACGAGGGTTTAAGGGACAGGAGAAAAATCAGCGAGGATGAGAGAAAAAAGATTTACGGAACGGAATATTACGAGTTCGCGCCGATTTTAAAACCGATGATCGACGGCGAGCCGGTGGGCTCGAACCGCGCCAATGACGATGAAGAATGGGCCGGGGAGAGCGCCGGGCGAGAGGAAGCGCCGGAAATCGACGACGAGTATGACTTCTTGAAAGACGCCGTTTCCTCAAGAGCAAAGGTTCCCGAATTCAAACCCCGCGCCGACGAGCCCGCGCCGGAAGAAATCTATTCTTCGCCGGGGAAAAAAGACCCGCTCGCAAATTCGGTCGCTTCCCGTCCGAAGCCGCGCAAATACGAGCGCCCACCTTTAAGCATATTAAAACGGGGCGAGAAATCGCCTTTTCCCGATTACGGACACGTGATCATCCAAAAGGATATTATCGACCGGACCCTGCGCGATTTCAAGATCGGCGGCCGTGTTGTCGAATACACGAAGGGACCGAGCGTTACCCAATTTGAGATCAAACTCGATCCCGGCGTTAAGGTCGAGCGGGTTAAAAATATCTCGCGCAACCTGCAGATGAGCCTTGAGGGCAAATCGATCAGGATCGAGGCCCCGATTCCGGGAAAAAGCACGATCGGCATCGAGGTGCCGAACCAGGTCCGGGAGAAGGTGTGTTTCGGGGACTTGATCGCTGAACCGGGGTTTTTAAACGACGGCAATCCGCTGAACGTCGTTTTGGGGATTGATATCGGCGGGAATTTCGTCAATCTAGATATCGTCAGCATGCCGCACGCTTTAATCGCCGGGACGACCGGGAGCGGGAAGAGCGTCTGTATTCATTCGATTATCAACAGCATATTATATAAGGCCAATCCCGAGGAAGTCAAGTTGATTTTAATCGATCCGAAGCTGATTGAATTCGCCAGCTATGAGGATATCCCGCACTTGGCGACGCCGGTTATCAACGACCCGAAACTGGCGACGGTCGCCCTGAAATGGGCGGTCGAGGAAATGGAAAGCCGCTATGAGCTGTTCCGTTCCTACAAACGTCGCGACTTCCAGACCTATAACGAGCTTGCAAAGGAAGACCCCCGGGTTTCCCCCTTGCCTTACATAATTATCATTATCGACGAGCTCGCGGACTTGATGTTTGTGGCCGCGTCCTCGGTCGAGGAATATATCCAGCGTCTCGCCCAAAAGGCCCGCGCCGCCGGCATTCACCTGATTATGGCGACGCAGCGGCCGTCCACCGACGTCATCAAAGGAACCATTAAGGCCAATATCCAGACGCGCATCGCTTTCGCCGTCAATTCCCAGGTCGACTCGATGACGATTCTCGATAAATCGGGCGCCGACAAGCTTCTCGGCCAGGGAGATATGCTATATAGCGACGGGGTGAACGAAACCCGCGTGCAAGGCTCGTTCATCTCTCTTGACGAGATTACCGACGTTACCGATTATATAAAGGCCCGTCACGATCCCGACTTTATGTTCTCGAGCGACGACTTAAAGCAGAAGATGCAGCGCGAGGAGGAAACGGCGGTCGATCCGACGGACGACGAGTACTTTACCGTCATCGCCCGGGATGTCGTCGAAAACGATAACGCCTCCATCAACCGCATTCAAAAAGCCTACGGGATCGGCTTTAACCGCGCGCAAAGCATTATGATGGGGCTTGAGGAACTGGGCATCGTTTCGGAAGGCGTCGCCGGCCGCCCGCGCCGCGTGTTGGTCACCATCGAAGAATTGGAAGGGATATTGAATGAATGGAAATAATGTAAAAGATAAGAAAGAAATTACCCCCGGGCAAATCTTTAAAAAAGCAATCGCCCTCGCGATTACTTTTTTGCTTTTGCTTTTGATGCTCGTTTTGCCGGTAAGCAAAATCGCCTTAATCAGGAAATCGTTTATTTATTTGACGCTTTTTATATCGGCGGCCGTCGCCGCGGCGGCGATTATTTTCCGGCGCCGGGAGTATCCGGATAAATTCGTTCGTTTTTATTATCATTTCGCGGATTTTTTATTCACTCTTAATGTCGTGTTGATCGCCGTGCAGATTTTTTTCGCGTTTCTCTTTTTTCCCGCGACCGTGGACAAAACTTCGATGTATCCGAATCTTGCGGACGGAGACAAGATTATCGTGCGAAGCCGAGCGCTCCCGAAGCATTTGGATGTCGTCATCCTTAAGGTCGACCGCGAACACAATGTTCTCGCGGACGGCGTCGTTGACGGCGAGCTAATCGTCAAAAGAGTGATCGGCATGCCGGGCGACACGTTTTACTACGAGGACGGGTATCTTTTCCTGAACGGCGAGAAAGTCGAGGAGTCATATCTCTTTGACGAAAACGGGGAATTTAAATCCGGGAATATCTACGATACCAAAGCCG
>DGED01000069.1:5871-10955 GCA_002385755.1 Caryophanales bacterium UBA3935
CATAGCGTTGACAGCAGGCGCCTGGGGCTCTTTCATAAGTCCCAGATCGTCGGCATCGCCAAGTATCGGGTTAAACGCCTGTTTGATTGGGAGAAAATATGATCCAATGGTTTCCCGGCCATATGGCCAAGGCGAAAAGGGAAATCGCCGCGGCGCTCTCTTTGGTTGATATCGTTTTCGAACTGGTTGACGCCCGCGTCCCGGCCTCGTCCCGCAACCCGATGCTTTCGGATATTATTAAAAACAAACCGCGGCTCGTTATCATGACAAAAGCCGCGATCGCCGATCCCGCCCAAACGCCGCTTTGGGAGCGCGAGATCCGCGCCGAGGGACGCGAGGTCTTGACCGTCGACGCCGTGACCGGGGAAAATATTAAAAAAATTACCCCCATGGCCGGAGCCCTGGCAACCACGGCGAAAAAAAAGGTTCCGGGCATGAAGGCGCGCCCGGTTCGGGCGATGATAATCGGTATCCCAAACGTCGGGAAATCGACGCTCATTAACCGGCTCGTGGGGAGAAGGGCCGCCGCCGTCGGCAGCCGGCCGGGCGTGACCAAAGCCCAGCAATGGATCAGGATCAATCCCCGACTTGAATTGCTCGACACGCCGGGAATCCTTTGGCCGAAGTTTGAGGACCGCGCGGTCGCCATGCATTTGGCGCTTACGGGAGCGATAAAAAGCGAGATTCTTTCGTTTATCGAGATCGGCGAATATTTTATCGATTTCTTGCGCGACCATTATCCCGACGCTTTTAAGGAACGGTACGGGATCGAAGCGGGGGTTTCGAAACCGGACCTCGCCCGCCATATCGCCTCGACCCGGGGCGTTACGGGCGATGATTATTACGAGAAGGCCTTCGCCCTCGTGATTAACGATTTTCAAAACGCCCGCGTCGGGCGAATCACGCTTGACCGCATCGAAAAACCAATATAAATATTGGTTTTTTTCTTTAAAAGTAGATTATTGTGGAAAAAAAAATAATTATGTGATAAAATGGGTTGAATTTGCGAGGGAAGCACATGGAAGATCTATACGCCATTGAGGAAAGCCTGCGCCGCGAGGGATACAAATATATCGCCGGATGCGACGAGGCGGGCCGCGGGCCGATGGCGGGGCCGCTTTTTGCCGCCGCCGTCATTCTGCCGCCCGGTTATCGTTTGGAAAAATTAAACGATTCCAAAAAGTTAACGCCCGGAATAAGGCGAAAATTATATAATATAATAATACGAGACGCGGTCGAGATTCGTCGCGCCGTTATCGACGTCGAGGAAGTCGACCGTCTTAACGTCTACGCCGCCAGCAACCTGGCGATGAGGCGATGCGTCTATGGCTTTAAAACGCCGGTCGATTGCGTCCTGACCGACGCGATGCCGCTTGATTTGGAGATTAAATGCCTAAGCATAATCAAGGGCGATTCCAAATCGGCCGCGATCGCCGCCGCGAGCATCGTCGCGAAAGTGGAAAGAGACGATTATATGATCGAGATGGACCGTCGATACCCGCAGTACGGTTTCGCGCGGCACAAGGGATACGTGACGAAATATCATCTCGAGATGCTTGAAAAACACGGGCCTTCGCCGTTGCATCGCAGGAGTTTCGCGCCCGTGCGGCAGGCGCTCGCGCGGCAGCTTTCCTGGGAGGGGTTACGATGATTGACGCTCACGTGCATATTGAGTTCGGCGAATACGCGATCGAATATATCGAGCGGATGGTCGATAAGGCGCGGGAAAAAGGGATAACGGAGATTTGGGTCCTGGATCATACCCATAAATTTTTGGAGTTCAAGCCGGTTTATGAGATAATCCGTTCCGACGCTTTTAACCGCGCGTGGTATGACCGGAAAAGACCGATCCCGCTCGCGGATTTTCTTGAGCTCGCGAGTTCGGTGAAGAAAAGATCTTATCCTGTAACGGTCAAATTCGGTCTTGAAGTATGCTATTTTGAAGAAAAGGAAGAGGAACTGAGGGGGATTTTACGGGAGCATGATTTTGATTTTTTAATCGGCAGCGTTCATTTTATCGACGGGTTCGGTTTCGACCTGTCGCGAAAAAATTGGGAAGGAAAAGACGTTAACCGTCTTTACCGCCGTTATTACGAGATAACCGAGAGTTTAATCAAAAGCGGGCTATTCACCGCGCTCGGTCATCCGGACGCTATTAAACTTTTTGAAAAATATCCCGATTACCCGCTTGCGGACGCATACCGGCGGGTAGCCGCGCTTTTGAAGGAGCGCGGGATGGCGACGGAAAACAACAGCGGTCTTTCGCGTTACGGTTTTCCCTATCCCGGGCTTAATCCCGAGTTCCTCCGAATTTTAAAAGAAACCGGCGTCGTTATCAACCGCGCGTCCGACGCCCATAATATCGATGATATCGGACGCATGTTCGAGCGGCTTGAAATATAGCGCAATCGGTGAATAAAGTTAAGAACCGTGACTAAAATAAAAAAAGATTGCCGCCGGCAAATAACGTTGATATAATTTTATTTAGAAGGTGAGTCATTAATGAAAAGTAATTTGATTATTGTCGAGAGCCCGGCAAAATCACAAACGATAAGCAAATATTTGGGCGATGATTTTATCGTCGCCTCAAGCAAGGGACATATCCGCGACCTGAAAAAGCAAGGTTTCGGTCGCTTCGGCGTCGACATCGAGGACAACTTTAAGCCGATGTACCGGACGCTGCGCGAAAAGGCCGCCGTTATCCGCGAGCTGAAAGCCGCCGTCAAAAAGGCGAAAAAAATCTATCTTGCGACGGACCCCGACCGCGAGGGCGAGGCGATCAGTTGGCATCTTTACGAGGTTCTCAACCTTGACGGCCGCGATTACGAACGGATTGTTTTTAACGAGATTACGAAACCGGCGATTCTGAAAGCGTTGGAAAACGGCCGGGGGATCGATACCGACTTGGTTCACTCGCAAGAATCGCGGCGGATTCTCGACCGGATAATCGGTTTCAGCCTTTCCTCGCTTCTCCAGAAAAAAATCGGCTCGAAATCGGCGGGACGCGTGCAATCGGTCGCTTTGAAGTTGATTGTCGACCGGGAAAAAGAAATTCGCGCTTTCGTGCCGGAGGAGTATTGGGAGTTATTTATCGATTTCCTAAAAAACAAGGAAAAGCTCCGGGCCAAGCTGACGCAGCATAACGGCCGGAAGATTGAGTTAAAAACCAAGGAAGAGACGGATAAAGTTCTTTCCGAGCTTTCCGATACATACCGCGTCCGGGATATTACCCGCAAAGAGCGGAAAAAGGCGGCGAAACCGCCGTTTATCACCTCGACATTGCAGCAGGAAGCCTCGACGAAATTTAACTTTAATTCCAAACGGACAATGATGGTCGCCCAGAAGCTGTACGAGGGAATCGAGCTTGCGAGCGAGAGAGTCGGGCTGATAACCTATATGCGGACCGACTCGATTCGGTTGTCCGACCAGTTTATCGGCGAGGCGAAAAATTGGATTCTCGAAAATCTCGGCAAGGAATATTTCGCGGGTTACTATAGGACCAATAAGGGGAAAAAGGTCCAGGACGCCCACGAGGCGATCCGACCGACCTCCCTGCGGCACACGCCCGAGTCCGTCAAGAAATTCCTAACCGCCGACGAGTATAAAATATATTCGCTGATTTACTACCGCGCCTTATGCGCGTTAATGAGCCCCGCCGTCATCGAGGATGAAAAAGTGTTGATTGAGAATAACGGTTATGTTTTCGAGATTGCGGGCGAGAAGGTCCTTTTTGACGGTTACCTTCGGTTTTACGCGCCTTACGAAAACGCGCAGATCAAAACCTTGCCGGAATTCGCGACGGGCGAGGTCCTGAGCGGCGTCGAGCCAGTTCCCGAGCAAAAATTTACCTCTCCGCCGCTGCGTTACACGGAATCGCGGTTGATCAAAAAAATGGAGGAGTTGGGAATCGGCAGGCCCTCGACTTACTCGCTAACCGTCGACACGTTAAAGCAGCGCTATTACGTGCGAATGGAAAACCGCAGTTTCGTCCCCACCGACCAGGGAATTCTTACCGCCGAAAAACTCGAACAATATTTCAGCGATATTATAAACGTAAAATACACGGCGGAAATGGAAACTGTTTTGGACGAAATCGCGCTCGGGAAGAAAGTATGGCATGAGGAATTGCGGTTGTTTTATGATAAATTTATGCCCCTCGTCGAATACGCGAGCGCGCATATGGAAAAAATCTACCCCGTTTATCTCGACGAGTATTGCCCGGAATGCGGGAGCCAGCTCGTAATCAGAAACGGGCGGTACGGGCAGTTCGTCGCGTGCTCGGCTTTTCCCAAATGTCATTACGTGAAAAAAGAGGAAAAGAAGACCGACGTCGCGTGTCCCAATTGCGGGATCGGTCATCTGGTGGAGAAAGTTTCGCGACGCGGCCGCTCGCGGGGGAAGAAGTTTTACGCCTGCAACAGGTACCCGGAATGCAAAACCACTTTTTCGGAATTGCCGGGAACAAACGATAACGAAAAATAACAAACAGTCACGCCGGCGCGAGCTAAAGTGACTGTTTTTCTATCGGGTCGATTATTTTTCAAAGCAATTATATTTTTGAAGTTCAATTACGCATAAAAATATGGTATAATAATTATTGATTAGATTACGGAAACGGTGGTATTTATGGGCTTTATGAATTTATTTAGAAACAAGAAAAAAAGAAACGATAAATACCGGATCGGCATGGAAAAGACCCGCCAAGGCGCCTTCTCCCGCCTGAAGCGGCTCTTTACCGGTTATAACGAGGTTACGGAAGAATTTTTTGACGAACTGGAAGAAATATTCGTTATGGCCGATATCGGCGTCGACACGACGGTGAAGTTTATCGACGAACTGAAAGCCGATCCCCGCGTTAAGGAAATAAAAGACATTAAGGAAATCCAGCCGATTATTATCGATAAAATGTTTGATTTGTATCTAAAAGGCGAGATCGTCAATTCCAATCTCCGTCTTAATAAAACCGGTCTTTCCGTGTTTTTATTCGTCGGCGTTAACGGCAGCGGTAAAACGACGACAATCGCGAAAATCGCTAATAAATTGCAAAAAGAAGGCAAAAGGGTGGTTATCGCCGCGGGGGACAC
>DGED01000079.1 GCA_002385755.1 Caryophanales bacterium UBA3935
CTTGCCGGTAAAAATAATTAAATTTTGTTTAAAAACGGTCATTCTGTTGATAAACTCCTTTTTTAACGTTGCTTAAAAAAGGAGTTTTTAGATTCTTACTATGCGAAAAGGGAAATTATGAAGTAAATTGTCAAAAATATAAAAAAAGAGCGTTGACGAGAACAACGCTCTTGAGATTCGTAATTTATTCCGATTCCGGATTATACGGCGGGTACTCGGGCGAGGCGTATCCGTCGATCGTGTGATAGTCGAGCGGATAACTGCGGCGCGCGACCATATTGCTCGTGTTGCCTTCGATCGTGTAGACTGTCTCGCCGTCGCATCCGGTGACGATTCCGGTATGGCCGGCGCCGTCGCGCAGGAAGAAGATGAGGTCGCCGGCTTTCGGGATATAGTCCTCCCTCAGATAATATATTTTTTTGCTTGAGAAGTTTTGTTTGCCGGACTCAACGTTGGCGTAAAGCGGGACGATTGTCGAGCTAATGCCGGCTTCGTTAATGCACCAGCTTACGAACATCGCGCACCAGTGAAGATTAGTGTAATGGTGACCTTGATAGGTTCCGTACCAAAAACCGTATTTGGTGTAACCGTTGCTCGCCTCGCGGTATCCCAGCTCTTTTTCCGCCGCGGCGATTAGGCGCGCCACGTAGTCGACATTCGGCCGGCCTTCCACCTCAACAAACAAATGCCCGTAGACTGCCCGGTCCGCTTTCGAGTACAAATACACTTCCGCGATCCCCGGCGCGCAGCCCATTAGGTTTCCGTTTTCGCCGATGCGGGCGACTGACTTGTTAATGACTTTCCAGTAATAGTCGTCCATGTCGAATCCCGCGAAATCGGCGCGGATTTGCAGTTCTTCGCCGGCTTTGAGCGTCGCCGCGTCGCCTTCCGTTCGCAGGAGGATCGCCGGTTTGCCGTTATCGCGGTAGAATTCATCCTCAACGACGATTAAATCAAAACTTCCCGTAATTTCCGGATCAACCCTTAAGGCCGCGGTAATCGTCGTCGCGCCGGGTTTAAGCGCCTTAACCGTCAGGCCGTCCTCGATGACGGCGACTTCCTCGTCGGAAACTTCCCAATCAAAGCATTCGTACGGGGCGCCGACCGGCACCAAATTGGTAAACAAAAGCTTTGCCGTTTGCCCGACCTTCATTATCGGATATGACGTACTGATCGTCGGTTTCGCAATCCAATCGCGAAGCACAAATACCCGTATCGAGACGTTTTTCTCCGGTTTTTCCCTGGAGCGAACGATAACGTCCGTCGCGCCGACCGCCAGGGGGAGGATATTGAGGGAATCCAGCTCAATAATCTCGGGGTTTTCAATAACAAATTCAAGTTCTTCCGTTTCATAACCCGCGATTTCAATCGGCAGTTCGGCCGTCTCGTCAAGGTAAACAAAGATTTCTTCCTGAAAACAGACTAGCGTCCGTTCGTCGGTGTCATTGTTACAACCAATAAAAATCAACAAAAACAAAATAATAACTATTATAAATTGTTTCTTCATATCTCATTCTTCTCCATAATAATTATACAATATTTTCATCTCTCTTTCAATCAAAAAGGGACTGTAAATATTCCCAAAACCGCTTTTGGGTCCGTTAGTTTTCCCGGAAAAAGCTTTCGTTAACGACCGGATGATTAAAAAGCGGCTTTTCCGGTTGTTCCGCGGTATGTTTTTTATATGCCGATTTTCACTTGATACTTAACGCGAAGTAGTGTATAATCTTAGTAAGTACTAATAACAAGAAATCTACTCAAGATTGTTTAAAGGAGGCGACATTATGGGTAGAGCGTACGAAGTGCGCAAAGCGGCGATGGCGAAAACCGCCGCCCGCAAAGGAAAAGAATACGCCCGTTTCGGGGCGATTATTTACAAGGCGGCGAAGTCAGGCATACCCGACCCGGAATTAAACCAAGCCCTGAAAAAAGAAATCGAGCGGGCGAAAAAAGCCGATATTCCGGCCGATATTATTAAAAGGGCGATCGAGAAAGCGAAAGGCGGCGCCACCGAGGATTATCACACTGTCAATTTCGAAGGATTCGGTCCCGGCAACTCGATGATCATCGTCGAGTGCCTAACCGATAATATGAATAGAACGAACACTGAGGTGCGCACGGCGATTACCAGAAACGGCGGTAAACTTGGAGTTTCCGGCAGCGTCACGCATATGTTTTTGAACCGGGCCCTCTTTAGTTTCGAGGGAATTACCGACGAGGAAGCGTTGGAAATTATGGTCGAGGCCGATTGCGACGTCGCCGATATCGAGTATGACGACGGCATGGTCAGTATTTACGCCCCGAGCGAGGAGTACGGGAAAATCCGCGACGCTTTGACCGACCGTTTGCCGGAAATTGAATTTTTGGAGGACGGGATTGTCTGGATTCCCCAAATGCCGGTGAAGATCGAGGACGAGGAGGAACTCCGGGCTTTTCGGAAAATGATTAATGCGATCGAGGAGCTTGACGACGTGCAGAAAGTTTTTCATAATATCGAAGGAATCGAGTTGGAAGAATAAAATCAACCGGCCGGCTAATAACCGGCCGGTTTTTAATTGAAAATGTTTACTTCCGGCAAAAACATAAGAAAACATTGTATGAATTTGCCATCTATGATATACTAGCATAAAATAAACGCTAGGAGGGGCATATGGATCAAGTTTATAATTTTTCCGCCGGACCGGCGGCGCTTCCAAAAGAAGTTTTGACCGAGGCGCGGGAGGAACTTCTTAATTACCGGGGAATCGGTTTTTCGGTAATGGAAATGAGCCATCGTTCCGCCGATTTCGCCGCCATCATCAATGAGGCGGAAGAAGATTTGCGCGTTTTGCTCGGCGTCCCGGACAATTATAAAATTCTTTTCCTTCAGGGGGGCGCGTCGCTGCAGTTTGCGATGGTTCCGCTTAATTTAATGAAGAAACACCGGCGCGCCGATTTCATCCATACCGGTTATTGGACAAAAAAGGCTTATCTCGAAGCGCAAAAATTCGGGGAAGCGGAGATAATCGCTTCTTCGGAAGATAAGGGGTTTACTTATATTCCCGACATTACCCGGATAGCCGTTAACGCGGATACGGATTATGTGTATATTTGCGCGAATAACACGATTTACGGGACGAGGTTCACGGCGTTTCCCGACGTCAAGAACAAACCGCTCGTTGCCGATATGTCGTCCTGCCTGCTCTCGGAAGAACTCGACGTAAGCCGCTTCGGGTTGATTTTCGCCGGAGCGCAAAAGAATATCGGGCCGGCGGGCGTTACCGTGGTGATTATCCGCGAGGATTTGATTGACGATAACGCGTTGGAAGGTGCGCCGACGATGCTTCGTTATAAAACCTTTAGCGAGAGCAACTCTTTATACAACACGCCGCCTACTTACGCGATATATATTTGCGGGAAGGTGTTCAAGTGGTTGCTCCGGGAAGGCGGCCTGAAAAGAAGAGGCGAGATAAACCGCGCCAAGGCGCGAATAATCTATGATTACCTGGACGAAAGCCGGCTCTTCAAAGGCTTTGTCAGCCGGAAAGATCGTTCCATGATGAACGTTACCTTCGGCACCGGAAACAAAGATCTTGACGAGAAGTTCGTTCTCGAGGCGAAAAAACGCGGGCTTACGAACCTCAAAGGCCACCGCAGCGTCGGCGGCATGCGCGCGAGCATTTATAACGCGATGCCGATTGAGGGTGTCAAGAGATTGGTAGATTTTATGCGCGAGTTTGAGAGGGATAATTATGTTTAAAATCAAGTGCCTGAACGCGATTAATAAAAACGGCCTTTCGGCGCTGAACGGCAAATTCCGGCTGACGGATGAGATTGACGCGGCCGACGGGATTCTCCTTAG
>DGED01000048.1 GCA_002385755.1 Caryophanales bacterium UBA3935
AATTTAATTATTTTTACCGGCAAGCCGTTTATTTTTTTTACGATATATAATCGCCTTCATTTTGTCCAACGCATTTTTTGATATTTGGTGACGTTCGGCAAGCGGCACCGCGATTGGCCCGGCGAAGTAGTAACCTTGTAAGTAGACGACCCTCTTGGAAATCAAGTACTTAAATTCCTCGTACGTTTCGATTCCCGGGGCGATTACTTTGCAATTCTTTTTTCTGGCTAGGCGCAGAATTTCCCGCAATTTCGCCTGGTTGATACTATTGATATTGATATTACGGATAATGTTCATCGAGGGCTTGATAAAATCAATCAACCCGGCGACATCATCCGCGATTTGCGCCGACTCGATATTGTCCAGGCAAATCTCAAAATTATAACTCTTTAAACTTTTAATTTTGCTTATTAATATTTCCTTGTCGGCGCCATGATAATCGTTAATCTCCACGACAAACTTATGGTCGGGCATTTTGGAAAACAGTTTTTCCAAAGTCAAGTCGGGAAGGATAATGTTTGGGAACGAATGGATAAAAACCCTTTTTTTCGGATTGACGTAACTCGCGGCGGAAGCGAGGCATTTTTCAAACACCATCTCCTCGACGAGATGTAATTTCGCCTGTTCCCGCGCGAGTTCAATAAACCTCTCGGAACTTGCAACGACGTTATCATATGTGCGCATAAAAGACTCGTATCCGAAAATCCGCGCGTTTTCCGCGTTAACAATCGGTTGAAACGCAAAATGAATGTCCTTCTTTTCAATTATTTCTTTTACTGTCCGGCGACAGTTTTCGATGCTGATGTCTACCCGGATCATTTTTACGGTTTCGTCCGACAAGCGGTATTTGTTTTCATAAAGGGCGTTGTCGGCATAATTGATTAAATCGCCCAGGGTGACGCCGTTTTCCGGGTACCAGGCGACGCCGCACGAAGCGCGCATTTTTTCCACCGCGCTATCGTCGATCAAAATGCTCGATCCGTCAATCGCCCGGTTTATCTCGTCAATAAGCGGCTGGATCTGATCTCGTTCCTCGCCGTATATCAAGGCTAAAAATTCGTCTCCGGAACGGCGGGATATTAAGCCGCCGTAATCTTCCAAGGATTTCAAAATCTCGGCGAACTTGCGCAAATATCGGTCGCCGTTATCATGACCGTAAGTGTCGTTGATATTTTTCAACTTATCAATATCCCACATTATGACCGCCGCCGCTTTGATCGAGGCGTCGCTTAAAATATGGCGAGCCAGTTGTTCGAAGGCGAAGCGATTGTAAAGGCCGGTCAAGGGATCGATGTCCCTTTCCTTTTCAATTTCTCTTATTTTGTTTACCTCCTCCGTAATATCATATAACAAACCGAAAAAATAGTTCCTTTGGCGGTGGGTATAAAGCCTGACCCACCGGAAATCCTCTAATAAGTACGCTCTGTACTTGGAGTCGTAATACAAGTCGGTGACTTTTCTATAAATCCGGTTAAAGCGAGGTAATTCAATAAACCCCGTCGGCCCCGCCTCATCGCATATCTCGCGGAATTTTTGATTGCAATAAACCTTATCCTCGTTCTTTAAATGATAAAAAAAACCCGCCGAATGCGAATCGATGGTTTCGAATAAGCAAGTCGTGATTTTTTGTGATTGGAGCCATAAATCCCGAACGGCGCGGTTGATAATCCTGACTTCCCGGAGCCGGGAAAGCGACATTTTCGGCCGCTCGAACAGAGATAGCGCGCGACATTCAAGATCAAGGTTTTTAAGCGGTTTCCCGATCGTCATTTTTCCGGCGATGAAAAAAATCGCCCCGGCTAATCCCGCCGCCGCGAGCAACAACGCCAAGACAATTGCTTTAAAACGAAAGATAAAAAATAGCGCGATAATCGCGGCAGCGAAAAAAAGCGCGACGGAAAACGAGATAATCGCAAGACAGACGGGCAAGGGCAGGGATTTCTTTTTCATATGTCGTCACCGATCCGGCATGCTGCTTTTAGTATTCTTTGCCATTTTATATTATACAACAATATCGAATATTTGTCAAACTTTGCCATGAAAGGAAAAAGACCACGTTAAACGTAGTCCTTGACAATCGTTAAGTCATTTTCTTTTGCTTCTAAATAGTAATTAATGATAATATTGACGCTCACCGTAAGCTCGCCAAGCTCCTCCGTCTCCAGTTTCAGGCTCTTGTCGGGATTAACCAAAGCGATATGCCCGCGCAAGACGCCTTCCGTCCTCACGGCGAATAAATAGAGCGTTTTGTGCCGACCGCCGGATAATTCTTTGATGATTTTCGGCGCTGTTTTCTCGGTTATATAACAATAGTCCTGGCGACGGAGGCATTCGGAAATGTAAGCCGACTGCTCGGGGTCGGCGACCTCCCCCCGCGCCGCAGCCGGGTACCGGCAAATGATATAATCATGATACGGCGCCGCGCCCTTCTCGCAAATATATCCCTGACGGAAGCCGTAGTAGTAACATAATATTTTTATCGCCGCCCTGATGTTTTCATAAGGAGACGACCTTTGCCCGAGAGCGCGGTAAATTTTCTCGATGACCGAGTTTTTCCGTAATCGCGAGCGATGGATATCCCTGCTTTCGGCGGGACTGCCGTTATATATATGAAACTGGTTTTTTCCTTTATCCTTCGCCTGGTAGAGGGCGATATCGGCGCTGTTGTACAGGGTCTCGAAATCCCGTCCGGCGTCGGGATAAAGCGCGACGCCGACGCTTGTCGTAATCGCCAGGTCGGTATTAAAGTAACTGTAATTTTCGTTCACTAAATTACATAAATCGCCGATTTTTTTGTACACGATATCAACGTTCTTAATGTTTTTCATAAAAATCATGAACTCGTCGCCGCCGATCCGGCCGACGATGTCGCTCGCGCGAAAAAGCGATTTAATTCGATTCGATATTTCCAAAAGCAAAGCGTCCCCGTAGAGGTGGCCGAAATAATCGTTTATTTCCTTGAAATTATCCAAATCCAAAACAATCATCGCGTGATTGGCGTTTCTTGATCTTTCCTCGCTTAAATATTTGGCGATATGCTCGTGAGTCGCTTCTTTATTGTAAAGGCCGGTGAGGCTATCCGATTCCGCCCTGATTTTTAGAATCTGCTGAAGATTAAACTGTTCGGTCACGTCGTCGATCAAACAGGCGCAATAACCGCAAAGCGGCTGATAACAATAAACCTTGAGATACTTTTTCACATTGCGGTTATAATGAAAAAAATGTTTTTTTATTCCCGAAATCGCGACCTCGCTGTATAACTCGTTTTGATTGGCGGGAAGGTATTCCGTGACGTCCGCTTGCGATAAATTGGCCGCGGCAAGGCCGAATAAAAGGAAAAATGACGCGTTGGCGTAATAGAAAGAAAAACGCGTCCCGTTTTCGCCGCCGACGCGGAAGATCGCGTAGGCTACCGGCATGTTTTCGAATAACCCGAATGCTTTTTGTAATTCCTGATTCATCGGCATTTAATGCTCCTTACCTAATATTGCGTTCATCCCCTCCAATCTCCACCTTTATGAATTATAGCACAACGAAAAAAGAAATTCCAAAGATTATTGCCGGCAAACACAAAAACGGTCCGGGCGCGGGCGTAAATTTTGAAAAAAGACGGCGGCTTTTGACGAAAAATGAAAAAAACGGTCAAATTATGTTGACCGTCTCTCTTTTTCGAGTTTTTTTAAAAATTCGCGTTTTTGCTTGGCGATTATAGTTGTCACGATCGATACCGTCTCGATCACAATTATTAAAAGCAGGGCGATAACGATAACCGCGTAGACGCTCGCGCGCCTTTTAAGCAACAGTTTGCCGGCGCCGAGAAATTTGCCATGCTTTACGACTTTGCCGTAAAAATTCGCCTCGGTGACAACTTCCGCGTCGATCGGGGCATCTGGGTTATCGCCTTTGGTCTTTAATTCCCCTTCCGGCGTGATCTCCACGACCCGGTGTACGAAATAGGCGCCGTGAGATTCGGAGTAAAAGATGATAATATCGTCTTCCTCGATCGTTTCAAACGCCGCCTTCCTCGCGATGACAATATCTTGAGGGTCGATGGTGGGCGTCATCGAGTCGGTGGCGACGGCGGCGAAAGAGTAACCAAAAACGGACACGAGCCGGTTTTCCCGCGCGGCGATAATTCCCATTATGGCGATCGCGAGCGAGAAAAAGAACAACGCGCCGACAATCGCTGATATAAAACGGGCGGTGATTTTTTTCATCATCTTCTCCCTTCTCCGACCCCTTTAAAAAAACAGCAACTTGATGTTATCAAGTTGACTGCGCTGTTTGCGAATAAACGGACCTGATACGGTTGAATTCCTGTTCGCGTATCTGCCGGTATTTTTCCCTAAGCTGCAAAATCTCCTGCTCGCGTCTTTTTTTCTCGAAAGCGACGATCTTGTCTCGCATTTCCTTGAATTTTTCGCGGATGAGCGCCCGGTGTTCTTGGAAACGGCGGCGTTCCGCTTCCAGCGCCTTCTTTCTTTCTTCCCTCAGCCGACGCATTACTTCTTTGCGTTCGGCGCGCGCTCTGGCTTTCTCGGCCGCGATTAATTCTTTCTCGGCCTGCTTAAGCAGCTGCTCGTTGATCTTTTTCTCTTCCTTGACGATTTCGGATTCGACCTGGTCCTTGACCGCCCTTAAGTTTTCGGTCAATTCCTTTCTTTTTTCCTTGGCGGCGTCGCGGTCTTGTCTTGTGGCTTCGAGTTGTTTGGCCAAACGTTTCTTCTTGGCTTTATCCTGAAGCTGACGCCTAATCTTCTGGCTTTCTTTGATAATTCGGGTGTTGATCCGACTGATTTCCTTTAATTGATTCTTTTCCAGGTTGACGGATTCTTTATAATCCGCCTCCTTGGTTTCCCTGATTATCTGAGCGATCCGCGCCTTTTTCTTCGCGTCGACCAGCTTGTCGATCAAGTTCTTCTTCTCGACGGCTTCCATTAAATCTTCTTCCTGGGCCATGTCGAAAACCGATTGGAAAAGCGAATTCGTAATTCCGATCGTTTGCGTTAGGGCTTTTTTTAAAGCTTCCTCGTACGGGATATCCTCGCCCAACAATTCCTCAAGCTTTTGCTTGAAGACGCGTTTGTTTTGCTCGAGGTAATACTCATTGATGGTATTGTCCTCGATAACGATCGCCGACGGGTTTTCCACAACGTCCTTGGCGTGGGTTTTCACGAGTTTTGTGGCTTTGCGCTCGTATTTGATTAAATTGGAAGCGTCGTAATTTTTCTTCGATAAGTTCTGATTATAAAGCACCAAAGCATAGGTGATAAGGGCGATTTGGTTAAGATTGTACATATACGCGGGAGCGACGTCAAGATCTCGCTCCTCGACGTCGATATCGTAAAAGATCGAATCGCAATGGTCGAGAAATAGCCATAAATTATATGCGTTCCGGAAATCGGGGTTTTTCAAGATGATATTGGTCTTCATAATCGGCGGTTTTACCGGTTTTTGACCGTCCATCATCTTCATAAATGGCGAATTCTTATACCCCGCGACCATCCGGGTCAGGTTGGTAACCCGGCTGAGATAAATTTTGCTTTTTTCTTTTACTTCCTCGTTGTCGACGGACTCTTTAAAAACCAAATCGATATCCATCGCAACTTCCGATTCAAATATGTTGAACTTTGATTTTAAATTAAGATGTTTTCGCTCGTAAGACTCGATATTGCTTTTTACGACCTCGTAGCGGTTGCTAAGGAAAGTAATCAACCGGTTTATCAAGGTCATGATAAAGCGGTTCTCGTAAATCCCGTATTCGATCTCAGAGTGAGAGGTAAGTATTTTCTTGGGAATGACCTCGCCGTCGACGACTTCTTTGATCAAGTGGGTGTTGGCGGCAAGATGCTTAATCGAGGCGCTGTTGACCTTTCGCGCTTTCTCGATTGGGACGATCTCTTCCTCTTGACGCAGCGTTGAAAAGGGATTACCGATAATTTTATCGATACTCGGAAAATACGTCTCGAGCGTCGTGATCCAGTCGTCGTTAAATTTTTTTATTTCGGCGATGCTCTTGTGGTAAACGATGTTTTCGCCGGCGAGAAAGGAATTATAAAAATAACGGGGAAAGTTTTCCTTTTCTTCGGCCGTGATTAAAGAAGACATGATATAACTGTAGAAAGTATCTAAATCGTCTCTTTTCTTCATGATAATAGCTCCTCTTCAATACCTCCAGGTAAGCTTTTGATTCTTCAAACGCGTCTTTTCCGAACATCTTATCCATCAATTCCGCCAATTGATCGATCTCATCCTGTAGGAAAGCCAAATTAAGCGCTTCAAACTTCCGGATAATTTTCCGGGCGAACATGAAATCCAAACCTTCGACCTCGTCGCGACCGCAGGCGACGAAAACGGGAACGAAGCGGCGAATTTGCTTCATAATACGGTTACCGAAGGTAACCTTGAATTTGCTCGTGATAAAGATGTCAAGACGGTTTAAACAATCGAGCATTTTAGGCGATAACGGGTATTCCTGCTCGGCTTTATTGAAAAGGTTGTCCAAATATTCGTAACTCATCGTTATCGATTTTGTCGGCGGGGCGTCGATATACGGAGCTTTGGTATTCATTTCGATGTTTGACGCCCGGTCGTAAACTTTGTCGGTAATCGTGAACGTCGAGTCGTCGCGGTTGGCGGTGCCGATAAACCAGACGTTTTGGGGAATCTTCAGTTTCCCGCCGACAAGATTGCGCGGGTCGGAGGGGAGTTCGTTCGGAACGACCTCGATCTTCCATTCGTCGCTGTTGGGCATCTCGAGAATCGATAAAAACTCGGCGAAATAATACTCGATACGAGCCAGGTTCATCTCGTCAAGAATGATGAAGCAAATATCGTCGCGATACGTCGCTTCGTAAACATGACGGAGAAAGTCCGATTCGTTGAATTTTTTCGTAAACTCGTTAAGATAACCCAAAAGCTCGGTCCGGTCGCGCCACGCGGGCTGCACCGAAACGATCGCCGCGTCGTTATTAAAAAACTTGCCCATCGCGTAAGGAAGCGACGTCTTACCGGTACCGGATATGCCTTCCAAAATCATAATCTTGGAAGTCGCGAGACCGGCGAAAAATGCCGCGATTGTTTTCCGCGAATAATAAAGATGCATTTGCGATGCGGCGAAATTTACGAACCTTTCGACGAGTTCCTGCAGGCCGATCATATCCTCGGGTTCCATGATTACCGATGTTATCCGGCCCTGGTATTCCTCGTCTACTTCCCTCAATTTAACAAACCGGCTTTCTTCCAAGGCCGGCTGTTCTTCCTCCCCCTCTGCATCTTCATCGTAATCTTCCAAAAACTTGTCGGGTTGAAGCCCCAATTGGGAAATCTTCATGGCGAGAATTTTGTTTTTTTCTTCGATCAATTCCGCCGTTTTCATATTGAGAATCGAGATTTCTTCCAACAACTCGTCCTTTTCGACTTCCCTCTTGGTAAAGCGGATATAACGCCTTAACCACTGATAAATTTTCATCACCAGAAAAGTGATGAACGCCAGGTTAATGATTAAAACTATCGCGGCGACGACCCAATCCAACATCCCGAAGTTTTTGCTGGAGTCGACCAGATCATCCACGTACGCTTTTACATCATTGAAAAAGAAATCGGCAAACGCTTCAAAAATCTTTTTGAAGAAATTACCGGTATTCTGTAATAACTCTAAGATAAAATCGATGTAATATCGCGAGAATTCAACCATAATCCGCTCCACCCCGGCAAATAAATTTTATCCCCTTATTTCTCTTCGTCTTTAAGCTGCTTCTCTTTCTTAATTTCCTCAAGTATTTCTTTACGGATTTTTTCCGTGCGCCGGGTAATAGGCAACGCCGATGCAGCCGGTAAACTGGACGCGCGTGTCATGATAAATTTTTATCGGTTTTTTTATGACCTCAATCAACTTTTTCGCAAGCTCCAAGCATTGGAAACGGTCATACTCGTTTTTCATGAAAACAAGAAACTGCGTCGATTTATAATTAGCCATCTGCACCCTTTTCGGCAGGTTTCGCGACATATGATAGGCGATTTTCTCCAAGGCGCGGGCGGCGTCCTTGTTTCCGAAAGCGTTGATAATGTCGGCGTAATTGTCAATGTCAATATAGAGCAGGGAAAAAGACACGGCCGGGGTAATCTTGGCTAAATAAGTGTTAATCGAGGACACCAAGGCCGTCTTCGTGAGCAACCCCTCGAGTACGATCGATTTTTCTTCCTTATACCGGCGCTTGTCCCGCAGAACAAGCAAAATCAGGATAATAGTAAAGATAATCGTTAGGATAATGACGCCGAAAAACACCATCATATACGTTTCTTCTGTCATTTGTAAAAACATAATCCACCTACCTCAGAAAATCAAAATAATCGATATCTTCGAGCTCTTTAGTCTTATCGTTGTATTTTTCTATAAGTTTTGTAACTTCAGCCTTGTCGACGGCCTTGGAGATCAAAAATCCCTGAATAATAAAACAACCGTTCTGATTGAGGAAATTTTTCTGTTTCTCCGTCTCGACCCCCTCGGCCACAATCTCTATGTCAAGTGAATTAGCGAGCGAGATAACTTTGGAAACGATCGTCCGGGCATGACGGTCGCTTTCCAGGCCTTTGATAAACTCGCGGCTGATGGAAATGCCGTCAATCGGCAAGTCCTTCAGGTAGAGCATCGAACTGTAGCCGGTGCCGAAATTATCAAGATGAATCATAAACCCGTGTTTTTTCAATGTGAAAAGTTTATCAACGATCGAATCGAACGACTCCATCAGCATCGTTTCCGTGATTTCGATTATTACGGAGTTTTTCTTCAACCGGAAACGGTCGAACGCGGAAGTCATGTCGTAGACGAAACCAGATTGTAGGATTTGAACCGGGGAGATATTCACGGCCACGCGGACATTGTGCTTCTCAAATTCTTTCGCCGTCCGGAAAGTCTCGTCGATAATGAACCGTCCGATTTCAACGATCAAATTGTTTTGCTCGGCAAGCTCTATAAACTGGGCCGGCGAGTCGAGCGAGTATTTGGGATTGTCCCAGCGGAGAAGCGATTCAACGGCGATGATTTTGTTATTAATCGTGTTAAGCTGCGGCTGATAGTAAATCTTAAACTCTTTGTTCTTTAGGGCGGAAACCAAATCGATTTCCATCGCTTGCGTACGGGTGAAAACTTGTCCCATCCCGAGGTCGTAAACGACGACGTTCGTCCTCCGCGACTCCTTTGCCCGCCTTAAAGCCAAAAGGGCGTTGTCATAAGCGCCGACGGCGTTAATATTCGTGTAGCGGGAGGGGTCGATCTCGAAAATCCCCGCCTTAACTTCGACATTAAACAAATTTCCCGATACGTCAATCGGTTTCTCAAACAGTTGGGCGATTCGCTCGCCCCATTCGACGGCGTCCGCGAATTTTTCCAAATCCATAAGAAGAACCATAAAAGTCGCGACATCGATATGATATAATATCGCCTTAAACCCGGCGAGCGTGGCGTTAATGACCGACGACACTTTTACGAGCGTCGCGTCTCCGGTTTTTTTCCCGAAGAGCCGCTGGATGTTTCTAAACGAGGTAAGCTCGATCGCCACCAAGACGTTCCGCCGGCTGAGAAAATCCTCGCCCGCGAACAAATCGTCTAGCTTGATGCCGAGAAAATTCTTATTGGGCAGGTGGGTGCTCGGGACATAAAGAGCCATGTTCCGGTGGTACTCGAAATCTTTTTGCTGGAGCGTGATATTCTCTCCCAACAAGTAATAACCGCCTGTGATCCTGATCGGAATCAAGCGCAAATATTCCGCGGCGCCCTGCGAGGATTCATATTGAATCGTGAAAGGCTCCTGTTTCTTGATGTCGGCGATAATATCCATGCTGGGCTTTGCCAATTTAAAATCGGCTATAAAGCGGTAATTGTCCAAATTATGAATGTTTTCGCGACAGGTGCGGTTAAATCCCGTTATCCTGCCTTTTCTCGTGATTTTTATGATAAAAGGCTTGTTATAATAATAGCGCCGCTTGGAAAACTCGATATCGTTATTTTTTTTGTTTAAATAGAGAAACACGAACAAGACATAGACTAAAAAACAACCCGCCGCGACCGCGATCATATAAAAGACGGGAGTCGAAACAAACGCGACCTCGGAATAAAGGGCTTTTTGGGGGAAGATCTGGATAATGATAATATCCCTACCTTCAAGCGGGCGATAAGCTAAAAACGCCGCTTCGCCGGATATGGTGAGACGGGCGTATCCCGCCTTTTTTTCAGAAAAATGTTTTTTGATTTGCGTTTCGACGGAATCGGGGGCTTGACCCAAAACGTCGGTAAACAATTGATTTCCGGCGACGCCCTGATCCTGCCGGTAGCCGATATAGCCGGATGACGAAGCGATTAGGCCGGTGTTTTCCGGGTCGGCGCCGCGGGAAAATAACGGCGCGAAATATTGGGCGGCCGAAAAATAACCGACGATATCGCCGTGTTTAAAAAAGCAATATTCGGTCTCCTCCTCGTGCCCGGTAAAAACATCCTTTAGCCGGTATACCGCAATTTTTTGGTTATAATATCCCGCGCTCTTAAATTCCTCGCTCGCGGGAAAATCGTCTTCTCCGTCATTGAAAATATCTTCCTTGATTTTTCCGAAACCGGCTATTCCGACGCCCGAAAGCGTAAGCTCGTCCTTGTTGGCGTTAAGTTCGGCGACCGTCTCATATTCGGAAACAAAATCTTTAAAAACATTATAGTCGTTTTCCAAGCGGAGATCGATTGCGATCGCTACTTGCCGCGAGATATCGCTAACAGTGTCCGCCGCCGTTTGTTCGCGAAGTTTATTGGAAGTTTGCGTGTAAACAAACGAGGAAGAGAGAAATATCACCGCTAAAACAAAGATAAAAATTAAAAAAACATTGAAATAATACTTCTTCATCATCCGCTATCTCAACAATCTTCTTGTTGTTTATCTATATTTTATCATTGTTTTTTCTTTTTAGCAATTCAAAATCAAGAAAAAAAACCTTAAAACTGATGTAATAAGGAGAAATTTCAGATTTTACGCGCGCACTCGCAACAATTTACTATCTCCGGCCGACAATTAAAACACTCTTTTAAAAGCAATTTGCTCGTATACTCTCCGCTTCCCTCGAGCAGAATGCGAACAATAACTGACCGGGAAGAAAGCGGGGGCAGGTAATTTATTTTGACGTTAAGAACGCCTTCCTCTATGGCGAAAGGGTCTTGGGAAAAGACGTCCAGATAAGAAAAGGGAACGCCCGCGAGTTCGTGGGCAAGGCGTAGTTTCTCAAACGCCCTGTCCTCGTAATTAAAAAGCGAAAGAATTATTCTAACTTCGCGCGGGAATTCTTCCGGGCAAAACCGTTGCGTGAGGATTAATTTCGGGCAGATAACTACTTTCACGGGAACCGTCAGTTCTCCCGCGCGTTCATAATCGCGAAAAAGAGTGATATGGCTTAGGAAAGCCGTCCGCTCGCAAATTTTTCTCATCGTTTTCCTCCGATTCTCCCCGTTACGACGACTCGGACGCGCTCATTGCCTTTGATCTCGTCGAACACGACGATCACGGCGCCTTTTTGCTGGATAACCCGGCCGTCTTTCGCGCTTACCCGAAACCCGTTTTCCTCCAGCCCATTAATAATATCCGGCATCGTTTGGTGATATAGTATATTGCGCGCGGGAAGGGGCGAATTGTTTTCGATTTCGATGACAAAGATGATCTCGTTTCCGGGATAATAACGCCCGTCGCCGTGATTAAGCCGGCAGTTCAAAGTTAGCGCTTCTTTTTCTTTCCCAATCATGACCTTCACTCCGTTATTACTATATGAGGAAAAAAGCGCGAGGTGTCGGGTTTTATATCTTTAT
>DGED01000075.1:0-1531 GCA_002385755.1 Caryophanales bacterium UBA3935
GTTATCGAGGGCGCGGACGCCGTCGCCAAATCATACCCGGACTTTTTCACCGATTATCAAAAAGCAGGAGGGAAGATTATTATCCCGTGAAAACGATAAAAATACGCTATAGTTCCGGGCGGGTCAAAGTCCATGTCGGGCCGGGTTTGTTTAAGCGGCTCGCGTCATTCGCGCCGGAAGGAAAAATACTCGTCATTACCGACGCGAACGTCGCCAGGGCGTACGGCGGGGAAATGAAAAAAATCCTGCACCGGGCGACGACGCATGTTCTCCCCGCCGGCGAGCGGCACAAGACGTTAGCCGCCGCCGAGGCGATTATTAACCGCCTTCTTGAATTGGGTTTTTCTAAAACGGACTCGGTGTTGGGTTTCGGCGGCGGGACGATAACCGATCTGAGCGCTTTCGTCTCTTCGTTATACAAACGCGGCTGTAACTACGTCGCCGTTCCGACGACGCTTCTTTCCCAGGCTGACAGCGCCCTGGGAGGCAAATGCGCCGTCAACTCCGGGCCGTATAAAAACCAAATCGGAACCTATTATCATCCCGACTTGGTTATAGTCGATCCCGATTTGCTTTCGACTTTGCCGCGGAGCGAGATGTCCGCGGGAATGGCGGAGATCATCAAGTACGGTCTCGTCTTTGACCGGAAGCTATTCCGGGCGCTTTTTTCCGCGTTTTCTTTGCCGGATGTTATTTATAGGTCGCTGAAGATCAAGGCCGCGATTACCGCCGCCGACGAGTTCGACAAAAACAAGCGCCTGCTCTTAAACTACGGTCACACCGTCGGTCACGCCGTCGAGAGTATCTCGGGTTTTAAAGTCGGGCACGGCCGGGCCGTCGCCTTCGGGATGTATCGCGAGACCAAGGACCCGGGGACGAGAAGCGCCCTCGCGGAGCTTTACCGCCGCTTTGGGATTGACATCAATTTGCCTTACTCCATGGAAAAAATCAAGGAATATATCCTTCATGATAAAAAAATCGCGGGCGGCGTCATCCGCGTCCCCGTGTTGCGTTCGATTGGGAAGGCGAAAATTGTCTCCCTTGACGTCGGGGAATATATCGGAGGGTTGTTATGAACACGTTCGGGCAAAAATTGCGGGCAACGATTTTCGGCGCGTCGCACGGCGAATACGTCGGGATCACAATCGACGGGTACCCGGCCGGCGTCGCGATCGACGGGAGCCTAATCAGAAAAAGACTGGACCAAAGACGCGGCATGACCGCTGTGACCTCCAAACGGCGCGAGCCGGACGAATACAAAATTATCAGCGGGCTTTTTAACGGGCTTACGACGGGCGCCCCGCTTACGGTCCTTGTTTCCAATCGCGACGTTGACAGCGCCCCGTATCGCGAAAACTACGGGATCGCGAGGCCTTCGCACGCCGATTACGTTTATTATCATAAATACCGCGGTCACGCCGACTATCGCGGCGGCGGGACGGCCTCCGGGCGCATGACCGTCGTCCTCGTGATCTTGGGGGCGCTTTGCGAGCAACTCCTGGCCGGGAAAAACATTATCGTGGCCTCGCGC
>DGED01000075.1:1746-3169 GCA_002385755.1 Caryophanales bacterium UBA3935
TTGAGAACGCTTCGCGAGGAGGCTTTTCCCGCGGTTTCTTCCGAGGCGCGGGAGAAAATGCTTGAAAAAATCGCCCTTACGGCAGCCGAGGGGGACAGCCTGGGCGGGATAGCGGAAACATACGCCCTGAACCTTCCCATCGGGCTTGGCGAGCCTTTTTTCGACGGCGTCGAATCGCTGATCGCGCGCCTGGTCTTTTCCGTGCCGGGCGTGAAAGGCGTCGAGTTCGGAGCCGGTTTCGCGCTCGCGGGAATGACGGGAAGCGTCGCGAACGACGAGATGAGTTATGAAAACGGTCGCGTCGCATATCATAGCAATAACGCCGGCGGGATTAACGGCGGCCTCTCCAACGGCGCGCCGCTTGTTTTCCGGACCGCGTTCCGGCCGACGCCGTCGATTAGCCGCCCCCAAAAAACCGTTAATTTTATTGAAAAAACTAATGTCACGACAAGCGTAACCGGCCGGCATGACACGGTTATCGCCATTAAAGGCCTTCACGCCGTGAACGCGCTCGCGCTTTACGCAATCGCCGAGTTGATGGCGCGGGAGGGGGCGTTTTAATGAAAGAAGACTTAACGTTTTTACGCGGGGAAATCGACGCCGTCGACGAGGAATTGATGAAACTCCTCGACCGCCGATTCCGTCTTACCGACCGCGTCGGAAGGATAAAGTTTGCTTCGGGAAAGAAGATTGAAGACAGCGGCCGGGAAAAAGAAATTTTAGCTCGGGTCGCTCCGGGACCCCGGCGCCGGGCGGTCGAGGCGGTTTATAAGAGAATATTCTCCGAAAGCAAGAAAAGACAGAAGTATGATTATTTCCTTTTGGGAGAAAATATCGAGCGCTCGCTCTCCCCGGAAATATACCGATTGCTGGGCCTTGCCGGCTATAATGTCTTCCCGGCGCCTGACGCGGGAATATTGACTACCGGCGAATATAAGGGAGCGAACGTTACCGCCCCGCATAAAGGCGCCGCTTTCGCCATGGCCGATTGGACCTCTCACGAGGCGAAAGTAACCCAAACCGTTAACACTGTTATCAAAAAGGCGGGAAAGATTTACGGGTATAACACGGATTACGCGGGTTTTGAGGCGATGCTTGAATATTACCGGATCGATCCCGCGGGGCGGAAGATTGCGATCATCGGCAACGGCGCGACGGCGCGAACGATTTCGGCGGTCCTGGCAAACCGCGACCCCCAAAGGCTCGTTTTCTTAGTCCGCTCGCCGCGCGGGAAAAACGAATATTCGCTGGAGAGTTTCTCATCCTTTGTTGATAGCGAGATTATTATCAACGCGACGCCGTACGGCGCTGCGGGCGGGAAGCCGCTCTTTCCGCTAGATGGTTTTACCGACCTGAAAACGGTGATCGATCTATTGTATTACCCGGCGCGAACGCCGCTTTTGTTGGAAGCCGAGCGCCTGAA
>DGED01000075.1:3373-4640 GCA_002385755.1 Caryophanales bacterium UBA3935
CGGAGCGTATTTATCGCGAATTAAAAAGGGAGGCGGCCAATATTGTTTTGATCGGCATGCCCTACGGCGGGAAGACCACGCTTGGCGGAGTTTTAAGCAAAAAACTCGGTCGCCGGTTTGTCGATATTGACGCTGAACTCGCGTCGGCGGGCGTTTTTCTTAATCCCGAAAACGAGGGAGCGTTCCGGGCAAAAGAAGCGGAAATAACGATTCGATACGCGCGCGAACGGGGGCTCGTTATATCCACCGGCGGCGGCATCGTTTTAAACCCGGAAGCGATGGCGTGTTTACGGGCTAACGGGATAATTTTATATTTGGATACTCCCCTTTCCGTCTTGCGGGGGCGGCTTGACGGCACGCGGCCGCTCGCGCGCGAACCGGGAGATTTGGATCGCCTTTATGAAGAGCGGGCGGGACTTTACCGCCGCTATGCCGATATAACCGTGAGCGCGGGCGAAATAAAACAAATTGGGGTGATTGTGGATGAATATTTTAGTCGTTAACGGACCGAACCTTAATATGGTCGGCGTCAGGGAACCGGAAATCTACGGCGAACGCAGTTACGCGGACTTGAAAAAATACCTGCGGGCGCTGGGGAAGAAATACCGCGTCGGGATAAAAATATTCCAATCCAACTGCGAGGGAAAAATTATCGACGCCATCCATCGCGCTTATCGCCGCCGCTTTGACGGCATAATCATCAATCCCGGCGCCCTCGCCCATTATTCCCACGCCTTGCGCGACGCTATCGCCGCGGTCGGGATCAAAACGGCGGAAGTGCATTTGACCGACATCGGGGCGCGGGAAGAATTCCGCCGCCGCTCGGTGATTCGCGACGCGTGCGTCGGTTTTTATTCCGGCTTGGGGTTTGAAGGCTACGAGCGGGCGCTTAAATTATTAATTGGTGACGAAAAATGAAACTTGTGCGAGCATATGATAAATTGATAAACCTCGGCGGTTTTCCCTTCGGGGAAGAGCCGCTAATAATCGCCGGTCCCTGTTCGCTTGAAAACTACGAGCGGATGGCGGAGACGGCGGCGTTTTTGGAGCGGGAAAACGTTCGTTTTCTTCGGGCGGCCGCTTACAAACCGCGGACCTCGCCTTATTCATTCCAGGGGTTGGGCGCCGCGGGACTTGAGATCATAAAAAAAATAAAAGCGGAATTCAATCTTCAAATCGTCTCCGAGCTCGTTGATTTAAGCGTTTTGGATTTTTTCCGCGAGAGCGTCGATATAATTCAAATCGGCGCGCGCAATATGCAAAATTT
>DGED01000038.1 GCA_002385755.1 Caryophanales bacterium UBA3935
GCGATGGTGCCGGCCGTCGCCGCCGTGATCGTGGCCAATTATATCAAAGAACAGCCTTGGTGGATGCAAGTCATTCTGGGGATTAGCGCTCCCGCCGCGATCCTGGCGACGACCGCGGTGATAGAGTCGGCCTTGTTTGCGGCGGTTGTCACGGCAAATGTTTTTATCGCGAATTATTTCTCCGATCTTCATGATATCGCCGATGTTTTAAAGTTGTATAAGGTTAAGAAAATCTCCACATCGTTAAGTTTGTCTTCGTATGAGTCCAATCTTAGCGATTATCGTTATTCGATTATCGCGTTTTGGAATGATGTGGGTTCAAACGGAATCGTTAATTTTTCCGCGGGCGCGCACACCGTTTACGTGAAGCGACACAATAACACGAGCATGTTTGTTGACTACAACAATTCAAACACGTCTTTGACGCCAAGATCGCAATTGCACGCGGTAATTGATTCAAACAGGACGGACGCGTCAGAAATGTTTATTTCGGGTATGGTTATAAAAGAATGAGGTGATTAAATTCTCGTGAAAAGAACGTTGTTTGCAATCATTATTATCCTGTTTTCATTTTTTCTTGCATCCTGCGTGGGAATCGGGTATGAAAAAATCTGTAAAGAAAATACGGCTTGGTCGTCGCCGGATAAAAGACTGGAATTTCAAATGCAAGGATTTCAAAGCAGTCACGGAACCGGTCATATCAATATTAACGGCGAAACGACAGAAATCGCCGTGATTTTAAGTCCCGTTCATCAGAAATTAGTAATACTTGTTCGCGGCGAAGAAGAAATAACGGAACTCATGGTTTTTAAAATTTCCGCTTACAAGCAAGGATGGAAGACGGAAGAAGACCGGATCAAACTTACGATTATTACTAATAATTCCGCGGATGAATCTTATAACGATAGTTTTGATCTCTACCGTCATGATTTGGAGGAAGAGGAAATCGACGCGAAATATTATTCGACCGTCGATTGGGAAAACCCCGAGTACGGCATCAAACTATCATATAACGATTTTTCCGACTTCACCAAAATCCTCGACGGGAAAATTGAATTCGGGGAGCATGATTTGGAAATTGAATTTCGCTTTTTGGAGAACCGGCAATTTGAGGTCCATGCCGGCGACGATTTAGTGCTCGCGGGAACGTATCAAACGGATGGGCTTGAGATGATTTTAAACATGACCGCGAATGAAATTTATGAAGTCGACACATTGACTTTAAGCGTAGTCACGTCTTAGCCGCATGAAAAAGTTTAATATCGTCTTGACTATTTTTAATCTCGCGTTGTTAGCTTTTATCGGTTTTTTCCTCGTTGAAGAAAAGCTTTATTCGCCCGAAAATGTTTTTAAAAAGGCGGTGGATGGCGTTTTGGAAACGCGGGCGGTCGCCGGCGAGCGCGAAAGCGCCGGCAGCGCGGTCGTTATTAACGACGCCGGCGAGTTAATTACCAATTATCATGTTGTCTCCTATAAGCAAGATGAGCAATCGGTTATTTATGAAGAGATTTACGTCAGGCTGGCGACGGAAGAAGAATATCATGAAGCGGAAGTTATAAAGTTCGATGAGCATCAAGACTTGGCCTTGTTAAAAGTGACGGACGAGACGTATCAGGCGAAACTTAAGAGGATTAGGGTTGCGAAAGAAAGAGTTAGGACCGGCGCGACATGTTATTCCGTCGGCAATATGAGCAACCAGGGAATAAGCATCTCGAAAGGGATTATTAGCAGCGAAAGCATCAGCATTATTATCGATAACGAGGCGCGCAAATATATACAGGCGCAAATCAACATCGCCCTTGGCTCGAGCGGCGGCGCTTTGCTTGATTCAAGAGGCAAGTTAATCGGCATAACGACGCTTCGGCTTAAAGACCGGTACGGGAACCCCCAGTACGGTTACGGCTATTCAATACCGATTAGTGTCGTTTTGGACTTTTTATCTGGATAATGAAATTTAAAAAAGGTTATTTATGAAGATATCGATCATAAATAACCTTTTTATGTTTTTGCAAGGTAGAGAATGTCATAAAAACGGCTTTCAATAGAAAAAGGCCGGATAACAAGTATCAAGCCCATGGTTACAGCATATTGTCCAAGATTGCAAAAAAGTACCAAAGCCCTGTGAAAATTAAATATACCGCGATAGAAAACAATAATTTTGTAAAAACATTTTCAAATTTGCGACAGAATGAAATAATAACCTCCATTCCTGCTACGGCGCAAATTATTCCGTTAATAAGCGCCGTTTGTAATTCGCCGTAAATTCCTCCGTTGAAGCCGCCAATCACAGCTAACGCGAGCGGCAGCGCGCTCAAAACAATTTCAAATGCGTTTAATTTTCTTAGAATGGTAATTGAACGATTGTTAAAATATAACTGCATTCCCAAAATTTTATTTCCTTTTAACGTAAATTCTACTTCTTCGCCATCGTTTTCTTTGTATAAAAATCTGTTCTTTTCTAAACTTATTGCCTTTTCATAATTAATATACAAATTTGATTTAAAAAAGCTTCTTTCAAGTATGATCTCGTTATAATTCGTTTTCTCGTTACATACTATGTATATCATTATTTCTTCTCCCTTTCAAAATGTTTTTTCTACTGTAAAAAGCAGAAGAAATTACCATCTGCGAATATGATATCATAAAAAGAGTATAAAAACAATATTTTCTAAAGAAATGGCTATTTTGCTAATTTGATCTAGAACTATCAAACCATCATCAACAAAATCACCCAATAAATCTGCTGTGCAATAAGCCGGTTGTTGCGTTTGCTATAAATTTAAAACGCCTTCTTCGAATAAATGTTACGATAAACAGAAAGGTGATAACAGTCACGCAAAAAAAGATTTTATTGTCGCGCGGTTTCGCATCTATTGATTTTACTTTTATAGTTGTAATTCCTTCAATGTCCGATTTATTCACTTCTATGAAAAACACCCACGGCTTGAGGATATGAAGGCCGTTTTTATAATTTTCTATTCTTATTTCTAATAGCAATTGCTCATTCTCTATTGATAACCGTTTTATTTTATACAATTTCGCCGCATGTGATGCGGTTCCAAGATAAATAATCAATGATTTCTCAGAGAAAAACGCTTCGTCATATTCTCGTATTTTTTGGCTTAAATTAGTAGAATACTCGAGAATAGAAAAATTAAAATAACATATGAAGAATATGTTTGTACGCTATTATTAAACGAAGAAACTTGGTTCTTCTATAATAATACGCTATACCAAGTCGATCACGGCATTCCTAACGTAACAGCTATGTATATAACTGAGTATAAGGATAAACAAATAATATTTGAGCGAAGTAAAAATTTCTCTACAATTTTTGAATTGCTTTATTCTCTATGATTACTGTGGTTTTAATCGTCGATGTGCGGATATTATTGCTTATTATTCCGTTGTTGTTTATTACGGTAATGCTGAGAAAGAAAATAGATAATGTCGAATACGAATGCGAGAATGATTTGGCCTTGATAGATCGCAGGTACGAGTATTATGATAAACTAATCCACCATATGCTTAGTTTCCCTAGGTTTACACGCGCTTCTATATGCCTTGTTGTTTATTCTTTTGACGATTATTGACGAATCCAGTGACGGTAGTTACATTTACGCGTTATTAATTATCATTGGCGGGCATCTGTTGATTGACATCCTCGCTTGTTATCTGAAAAAAGTCATCAAACAGACCTATGCATTCATGCTTTACCACGCGTTGCATGTCATCCTTTTCCTGGCGGTGGTTGACGTGTTTGATTTGAAGTTCAATGTGCCGTTATGGTGGCAGTATCGTTTGTGGGCGATGTACATCGCAGCAATCCTCATTAAGCCGACCTCGGTTTTCATCAACCTGGTCTTTAAGGATTTATACAGGGACGTGGATGACCGATTGTTCAGGACGTCTTCCCTAATCGGGATTTTCGAGCGGATTATCACCTATTGCCTG
>DGED01000051.1:0-2061 GCA_002385755.1 Caryophanales bacterium UBA3935
GGGGAGATAAATCCCTAAGGAACGGTATAGGGCGGGAATCGTCTTCTTCAAAAACATTTCGACAATCTGAACTAGGGAGGCGATAACGAGAATATAGACGAGGGTACTCATATACTGCATGCCAAGAGGCTTAAGCAGTAAATAGTAAAGCGCCCATGAAGTCAAACTCGCAAGCGTAATGACGACGATAACCGCCAGGCCCATGCCGACAGCGGAGTCGCGTTTCCCGGACACGCCGAGAAACGGGCAAATACCCAAGAACTGTTGCAGGATAACGTTTTGGATTAGGATCGCGGAAACCGCCATAACGATCAAATCGCTAAATGTCATTTACTTTTCACCTCTTTCGCGGCTGTTATCGCCTTGCTTCCGGCCAATATCAAACCGAGAACGATAAAGGCCGCGGGCGGGGAGACATAGAAACTGGAGAAAAACGGGGAATTGTTCGGGTTAAAGTTAATCGCGAGATCCCCCCAGATCGTGATCGACCCGGTCCCCAAGGCCTCCCTAATTAACGAGATAAACACCAAGACCATCGTGAACCCGAGAGCCATGCCGACGGCGTCGAGCACGGAATCAAGCCAGTTATGCTTCGACGCGAACGCCTCGGCGCGGCCGAGGATAATGCAGTTAACGACGATCAGGGAAATGAAAAGCGACATCCGGGCGAAAAGATTGGGGACAAACGCCTCCATTACCATCTCGACAACGCTGACGAAAGTCGCGATAACGACGATAAAAACGGGAATGCGGATTTCGTCGGGAACGAAATGGCGGATAAGCGAGATAATCAGGTTCGACATCACGAGGACAAAAAGTACTGCCAGGCCCATGCCGAGCGCGTTTTCGACCTTGTAGGTAATCGCGAGCGTCGGGCAAAGCCCGAGCATCGAAATTAATATCGGGTTTTCCGCCCAAAATCCCTTCGTAAGGTTTTGGAGTTTGTTATTCATAACTGACTCCTCCCAAATCGTCTTTTATCGATTTAAAGTAGCTAACGGCCGCGTCAATTCCGTTAACGACGCCTTCGGATGTTTTCGTCATCCCGGCTTTGATTGTATACTCATAATCGTCGACGGTTTCCTCGTCAACCTCAAAATCAAAATCGCTCAAATCGTAGGTGTCATTGCCGGCGATCATTCTCGCTCCCTCGATCGTCCCGTCGATCTTAATCGAGATAAGGCTGATGATCTGGCTTTTATATCCGTAGAAGCTCGTTTGAAAAATCACGGCTTCGAGTTCTTTATTTTCGTTGAAGGCGTAATAGAAAGCCTGAACGGCGTTCTCGGCGACATCGTTACTGCCGTCATCGCCCTGAAGATAATACTCGTACGGATAATATTCCTCAAGCTTCTCGCGCAACGCCTCGCGCAACTCCTTCTGCCGGCTTTCCTCGATTACCGGGGCTGTCACTTTATTAACAAGCGCGAGCAGCAGACCGGCGATAGCGCATATAGCGACCAAAAACAATGCGTATTTAAACGTTGTTTTATTCATCTCCTGCCTCCATATACGAGATTGCGATGCGAGCCGCTTCGATTAGGATATTCGTCGTGTCGGTTGCGCCGGTAATCGCCTCGACGCCTTCAAGGTCGTCTTGGTTTTCGATAATCCGACCGGGGATGATATCCTTGGGATGACCGTATTCTTCTTTCCAGTTGTTGTTATAGCTGACGTCGTAGTCTTCATGTTCGGTATCGGCCTCGAAAGCGGTGATTCTTCCGCCCGTAAAAGTAATCGAGCTAGTAACAAAATCGATTCCGGCCGGGCGCTTCGTTTTCACGACCAAGACCGTGTTTTCTCCCTCGGTCGCGACGCTTTCGATATAACCCATGAATTTGTTCTTCGCAATCAACCTCTCGACCGCCTCCTTAACGTCGGATTCGAGATCGGTCAAAACCTCGTAATCTTGATCGGTCGTAACGATGAATTTTTCCCTGTTCTGACGGAAGTAATAGCGAAAGTTTAAGTCGCTAAAATCCTGGCTTTTGCCGATAAGGGCGAGTTCGCTCGAGCCAATTATGTAATCGCGGTAGCGATTGGCGGCGCGGGCGGCGTTGA
>DGED01000051.1:2237-6785 GCA_002385755.1 Caryophanales bacterium UBA3935
GAGATCGTCCTGGTTCGCCAAGATATCGTTCGGGGTGTCGACCGCCGGATCGCCGTCGGCCGGGTCCCAACCTTCTTCATCGTCATAGGTCTCGTTCGAGATGTCGGCGTTAAAGGTGACCATTCTATAGTCGGCGTCGTAACGGACAACGACCGTAATCCGGTACTGCGCCTGAGCGGAAACGACGACTTCCAAGTAGTCGAGGCCTTCTTCCGCCGAGACGATGTAATCCGCGAATTTCTGTTTCTTTATGATTTCATTGAATTTATCTTTATATTCGGCGTTATCATACGCCTTATTGCTTATTTTCTTGATCTTATACGCTTGATCAGTCGTGACGGTAATTTCATCGTCGTCGACGGTTATCGTGTAAAGGAAATCGAAAGATTCCAAATCCTGATCTTTCGTCTTATAAACGATTTCCGCTTCAACGCTTTTTTTCGGCGCGGCGGCGCTGACGCCGTAAGCGCCGATTCCCAAAGCCAAAAGCCCGATAACGGCGTACTGAATGACGACTTTCCGTTTGTTGGGCTCGACGCGGAGTCGCGCCGCGATCCGATCGATAATAACCGCGAAAACGTTCATAATCAATATCGAGGTCGCGACGCCTTCCGGCATGTTGCTTCGATAACGGAAGAGAACGGTCAGGACGCCGAGAAAGAGCGCGTAGACGATCTTCCCGTTCGGCGATCGCGGGCTCGTGACCGGTTCCGTCGCCATGAAGACGGCGCCGAACATCAAAGCGCCGCTAAAGAGATACACGAGCGGGTATGTAAGATCGGTCGCGTAACCGTTAAAAGCGCCGATGATATAAGTTAAAACGAAAACGGTCGCGAGATAAATAACGGGAATGCGCCAATTGATAACTTTCCTGATTAACAGATATGCAAGCGCCAATAGACATAACAATGCGCTCGTTTCCGCCAATGCGCCCGGGACCAACCCGACGAATATCTTCCAGAGGGGATATTGATTAAGGATCGCGGGAACCCCGCCGGCAAAATCGCTGCCGAGCGTCGCCATCGGCGTCGCCCCGGTAATTATCGTCTCCGATGGGTTGAGATAATTGCCGAGAATTTGCGAGGTGAAGGCGGTCGTGACAAATATATAGCCGACGAGCGCCGGGTTGAAAATATTATTCCCGAAACCGCCGAAAACAAGTTTCCCGAAGAATGTCGCGAAAAACGCGCCGAGAATCAAGACCCATAGCGGCGTCTTAAACGGCAGGATCATCGCGAGCAAAATCCCGGGAATCGCGGGGAAACTAACTTTCAACCTGCGAAAAACGTCTTTCTCGCCGCGTAAAATATAAAACCCAAGTTCGGTGAGATATGACGTGAGACCTCCAAGCGCGACCATCACGAGCGGTCGGAGCATGTTCCAAACCGACGAGGTGTCGTCGTTAATAAACGGCAAAAGACCGTTTTTAACCCAGGCGAAAATAATAAGCGGCAGGAGAGCGATAAGAAAATCGCGCATCATTACGGCCGTGCCGTAGCCCTTGTTGTCAGCCTTGCGGATATAGGGGGCTTTATCTAATACAAAGTTTTGTGTGCTCATTGTTATTACCTGCTTCCCAATACTTTCTTTTTGGCGCGGGCAACATTGCTGGTAAGTTCAATCCGCGACGGGCAAATATACGAGCATAACCCGCATTCCATGCATAATTCCGGTTTATAACTTTTCAGCAAATCGAGATCGTCGTTTTCCAGCGCTTCCTTGATTTGAATCGGGGCCAGGAAAACGGGGCAGACGTCGTTGCATTTACCGCAGCCCAGACACTCGGGATTTAGTTCCCGGATGACTTTCGGCATCACGACGACGCTCGAAAGGCAACGGTTAATGACCAAGGCGTCAAATTTCAGGGCGACGCCGGTCATCGGCCCGCCGGCGATAAAATACGCGTCGCCGAGTTCCTCGGCGTAACCGCCGAGCGCGGCGATAATGTCGCTTACCTTGGCGCCGATTTTCGTGTACACGTTTTGCGGGTCCTTAACGCCGGTTCCGGTAATCGTCACCGTCTTCTCAACCAGCGGCATATTGTCCTCGACCGCGTGGCAGACGGCGATCGCCGTTCCCGAGTTATTGACGACGGCTCCGGCCTCGGCGGGCAAGCCTTTGTAATTCTTGCCGGTAATCCGTTGCACCAAATATTTCTCCCATCCGGCCGGATAAACATCCTTAACGGGATAAATCGATACTTTATCGCCGGCGCGAAGGATAATCTTTTCTATTAACGATTTCCTATAGGCTTTGACCGCGATAACGATTCTGTTAGCATCCGTCGCCCGGCGGATATACTCAGCTCCGCGAAGCATTTCGTCAAGATGCTTTTGCATTTGCGCGTAATCGGCGGTAATGTAGGGTTCGCATTCGACGGCGTTGATGATTACGACGTCGATCGGCAAATCCGTCTTGTATTTCACGTAAGCGGGAAAGCCGCTGCCGCCTAAACCGACGACGCCGCAGGCGCGGACGATATCGATAATTTCCGCGCGCGATAAGCCGTCGGTTTTATTCGGCTTAATCGTCTCCGCCTTCGTTTCCTGAAAATCGTTTTTAATATGGATGCAGGGAACCATCCTTCCCGAGGCATGCCACATTCTTTGATTAACGGAAACGACTTCGCCGCTGACGGAAGCGTGAATCGGAATCGCGAAACGGTCGGTTCGTTCGGCGATGACCTGGCCAACCTTAACCTTGTCTCCGACTTTGACTTTAACTTCGCAGGGCGTGCCTTGCTCTATTAAAGGAATATATACATCTTCCGGGTTCAAAAATAAAAACGGAGGCTTGTCTTGCGTTAATTCTTTGTGTCCCCGGTGATCCGGCAGATGCGTTCCTTTGCTCTTGATAAAAAACACCATGAACCTCCTTGCATTTATTATTCGTTCAACAATGGTAATTATAACACAAACTACGCTTTTTGTGAATACTTTTTGGCAAACCTCCCCGTAAATCGCCAAAAGAAAACGTCACCAATCTAAAGCAAAGTCGCGCCGAAAAACAAAACAGGGGACGGAATCGCCCCCTATGCTTTTTTTAGGGTATTAAATTGTATTATTCTTCCGCAGCCGCTTCTTCCCATTTAGCGTACAAGGTAATATCGGCATCAATCTCCGAATCAAAGTCGAACGGGACGGCGCCGTCCGCGTCGCTAAACCAGCCGACAAATTCGAAGCCTTCCCTTACCGGATCGATCGGTCTCTTGAGCGTGTCGCCCGGGAACCTGAAAACAGGATGGATAACGACCGTTTCGTCGCCCGTGTCAAATGTTACCGTCAACCTGTCCGCTTCTTCCCATTTCGCGTAGAACGCGGTGGCGGAAGTGTCTTTGCTTATCTTCGCCACGGGTTCGCCGCTGAACGCGGGATTGTCATACCAACCGACAAATGTGAAGCCGCGTTTCGTCGGCTCGGGCAGTTCCGTGTCCGGGGCGATCGTGAAAGCGAAGTAATTATCGACCGCAGTCGGGCCGTATTTTTTAATCGTCGCCTCGACCGGCCCGCCTTCGCCGGCAAAATCAACGCCTTCGATAACCAAGACATCGCCGACGGCCAAGCCCATCACGAACGAGAATCCGGGGTAAAGGTTGGGACGCCATAGCCCGACAAGGATATAATCGTATACCCCTTGGGGAACGTCCTTTTCGTTGCCGATATGATTCTCAACGATAAACGCGTTCGGCGCGATTTGCGTCAAAGCGATTTTATATCCCCACCAGGCGGGTTCGACACCCTCGCCGTCGCCGCCAAAGATCGGGTGATCGCCTTCGTAAAGGAAAATGCTCTTCTCGGCGTTAGTAGCGTTATATCCGTCGTTGAAGAATCCGAGCTCCTGCTCGTACGGGGTCGCGCTGTCTTTCGGCGCGAAAGTCAGCGTCAACTCATCGATAAACCCGCCGTTTGTGACGAGTCGCGCGGAAACCTCGACCAATTCCCACTTCGCGAATAAAACCGTATCGGCGGTTATTTCCGCATTGAAATCAAACTCTTCGGTTCTCGCCGGGTCTTTAAACCACCCTACAAAACTGTAGCCGGCTTTTGTCGGCTCGTCGGGCTCGGTCGCCTTCTCGCCGTGAAAGACGGTTTGGCTATCTATCCCGCTCGCCCCGTCGGTATTAAAGCTTACCGTATAGCTCTTCTTTTCCCAGCCGGCATAGAGAGTCAGGTCGGAAGCGATTGCGTTTTCAAAATCAAAGGGATCGGTCAAATCCTCGTCAATAAACCAGCCGGTAAATTCAAATCCTTCCCTGATCGGCGTTTCCGGCTCTTCGACCTTCGCGCCGTGATTAACGCTTACGGGGTCGATCGCGCTTCCGCCGTTTGTTTCGAACGCGACGGTATAGACTTTGATCGCCCATTTCGCGTACAGAGTAATCGCCGCGGTAATCGGGGTGTCAAAATCAAACGCTTCCGTCTTCGCCGCATTCTTAAACCAACCGGCGAATTCATGCCCGGCTTTCGTCGGGTCGCTCGGCCTCGTTAATTTCTCGCCCTCGACGACCTCGACGGGGTCGATCTCGCTCCCGCCGGCGGTATCAAAGGT
>DGED01000065.1:0-184 GCA_002385755.1 Caryophanales bacterium UBA3935
TCTCATCCTCGTCAAGCATCGTGAAAGCCTGGTAGTAGATGCTCGCCGGGGTCAAAACGACAAAATAATCTTCTTCGTTTTCCACGTACGGGTAATCCTTGCTTTCAAAGCCTTTGTTTATATCGAGTTGCGGTTCTTCCTCGATATAATAATCGATGAAAAAATGCAGTTTCTTCGTATAACC
>DGED01000065.1:435-7278 GCA_002385755.1 Caryophanales bacterium UBA3935
CCCATATCTTTAAGCCGTTTCGCGAATTGATTAACTTCCTCGTCATCCGGCAAATCTTGAAGGGGAATCAGCGTGTAGTCTTGTTCAAAAACCGGTCCCTGGCGAAGAATCGCCTCCTTAAACGGGAAATAAATAATTTGGACCGACAAAAGGAAAATGATGATCGCGATTAAAACGCTCATCGTTCGGAAGCGGGCCATTTTTAAGGGACTGACTAACGACAGTAAAAAATCCGTAAATTTTTGCATATTTGCTCCATTCTAGTGCTTGTTGTAATAATTAAACACACATGTCAAGTATTATATCATATCCGCCGGGTTCGGGCAATATAAATCGCCGGGAGCGCGGGACAAAAACCGCGCCATTGTCATTCGCGGATGTTTTTTAGGGTCAATAACTTGCCGTCGCGGACGATAACGTTTTGATAATCGGCGATCGGCGCGTCGTTAAGATACTCCATGCCGGTATAGTTGAAAAACATCACGAGGCGGTTATTAACGCCCTCGCCCCGATGACAAAAGACGCCGTCAATCGCGCCCGAAAGCAATGTCTCGATGCTGATATGTTTCAATATCCCGTGATGGATATTAATTCGGAAACCAAGTTCTTTAATCTTGTCAATCAATTTCAAAAACTGCGGCGCGTAGTTTTCCAAACAGATGACGATGCGGCGGAATAAAGGTTTTTTGCCGGCGGGGAAAACATCGTTTTTCAGGAAATAATCGACGCTTTCCGCGCTTATGTGGAAATAGAAGGTTCCTTCTTTGAGTTTTTCGGCTTCCTTGAGGAGAGTGGAGAACGCGAGTTCTTCGAACATGATCAAAACGCTCTCGTCAAGATGACGCCATATCTCTTCCTCCGGTTTCAAACCGCTAATATTATATAAAATCTCATAAGACGGTTCTTCTCTTCCCGTTTTCAGCGGCTGGTAAAGCAACTCGACTTTCCCGCGCTTCAATTGCTCGCCAACGCAAACATTTACCGCTTTCTTTTTTAAGTATTTGCGTCTGATCTCGTCGGTATATGTTTGATACCGGTCGCCCTCGCGCAAGCACAGTTCGGTTAAAACCAATACTTCCGCGGCGTTGTAGGTATCCTTGGGATAACGAATAACGCCGGCGCGGGCGACGAGGGTGACAACCTCTTCATCGATTACGAAGCCTGAAGTCAAGAGATCAAGCGTCGACTTAAGCGCTTTTTCGATTTCTTTTTGATCATCGCCTTCGATAATAATCAAAAAACTCTCGTCGGCAAGATAATAAACCGAACCCGAAACCTGCATCAAAATATCGCCGACATACGCTATTATTTTATCTTTTAATTGATAATCGTATTCATCAAGATTATAAATTCCGACGCGCGCGAAAGTGTATTTAAGGTCCTCGCTCGCCGCTTTCCGTAATACTTGTTCCAAAAGCTCGTGAATCTTTTCCTCCGGATAACGGTAAGAAGCGCGCTCGGCGGCGATAAGCGAGATAATGCCGACATAAAAGCGGATTACGCCGTCCTTGGCGATATAGGGAACCGCTTTTTCCATTACCAGGCGGGTCTCGCCGCGCGCCCGCACGCGATATTCGCTGCGGTAGGGCTCGCCTTCTTGTAAAAATCCGGCGACGTTATCGTAAATGACCCGATCCTCGGGGACGATTAACCGCTGGTAATCGCGGCGGGTAATAACCCGGTCGCCGACGTCAAGAAACGCGGCGAGTTTCTCGCTTAAGATGATTTTATCGCTGTCCGGTTTGTAATAGAAATATCCCTCGCTCAAGTTCTCCTGGAAAAAACCCGTCAACTGTTTCCGGCCGCGGATGTTTTCCTCGTAATGCAGGGTAATCAATTTTCTTTCCAGAAGTTTGCCGGCGATTTTTAAATTAGCGAGCGCGTCAACTTCGCTCAAAGCGCTTGTATAGGAAACAAACACCGCGCCGCCGATAATGTCTTTTTCAAGATTGATCGGGATAGCGACCAGAGCCCGGGCATTTCCCTCAACATAAGGGGCGCCGGTTATCAAGTCCTTAACCGGCATCGGCGCCTCGCCGAAGTCGATGACAATCTCGTGGTTCGAGGAAATCATCATTTCGACGATCGTTCCCTCGAGCTCGTTATAGGAATAGTCGCGCTCATAGAGGCGCTTCTTTTTATAATGATAGACGACGACCTGGTCATAAGCGTCGGTTAATTCAGGGATAACGTCGAACTCGCCCGAGGCGAGCATCACGTATAAAGCCTCGTCGAAATCAATCACGGTTTCAAGATTCTTTGAAAATTCAAGCAGGGAATCGTGAATGTTGTCGTTTAAAAGCGCAATATTGACGATATTGAGCGTCTTCTCTATTTTCGCAACCGTCGCTTTCAGTTTATTGGCGATCTCAATGTTTTTATCGTCCTCGATCGACTCGCTTAAAATGTTCTCGTCGATTTTTTCAATCTCCGCTTCCAGCACGTCGATCGCCTGCAGCAGCTGTCTTAAATCCTCGCGGAAATTCTTGTTTTTCAGGACATAAATTTTCAAATAATTCTTATAAAAATCTTTCTTTACGTATAAATTCTCCGAGGATTCGATTTCCTTGATATACTTTTGGCTCACGCGAAAAGCCTCGTCGTAAAGATCCATTTCGATTAGCAAAGCGATATATTCGTTAGCGATGCCCAAATAATTTTCGCTGATGGCGTGAATGTTCTTAAAAATCCCCTGGAAAGACTGGCGGGCGAGCTTATAGTTTTTTTCCAGGATATGTAGTTTAGCGTTTAAATACTCGCAATAAACAATCCCTTCCTCGTCTTCCAGCTTGTAAACGAGGGAAATACACTCGTTAAGAGTCTCCTTCGCCTCGTTGACCTGGGCTTGGTCGATATAAAGCTTGGTAAGGTTGCTTAAGGCGAGACTGCGGGTGTTGTCGTCGGGATAATTATTCAAAACCGCCTTTAAATGCAGGAGCGCCTTGTCTTTTTGATTAAGCTCGGCGTAAATGTAGGCCATCTCCAAGTACCAGCGATTTACTTCGTCGACGTTTTCCAAATCAAGAGCGTTGCGCTTCATAAACGCGTAGCGGTAGGCGCTTTTATAATTGCGTTTATGAATGAAAATATAAATAATCCGGTCCAAAAGCGAGATGTATATTTTTTGAAACACGACGTTGTCGATGTTGTTGAGCGCTTTTAGGGCCGTGTTTAATGCGTCGTCCCAAAGATTTTCGTTAATATAAATGTCGGTAATCAGAATATCGCAAAGATAAAGATATTCCTGATTCATCTCCTGCCGGCATCTGCTCTTAAGCTCCATGATCTCGGAAAAATCGGCCAAGGCGAGAGAACGGGCGACTAATTCCTTGTACTTTTCTCTAATGCTCATATCCCAAAGATCCCTTTCGCTAGTCTTATATATTTTAATTATAACACAAAAAAAAGGTAAAGTTAATGTTTTTTTACTAAAAACGGCGGAAAAGACGCTGAAACGACGGGATTAGCGAGGACGCTCCCGCAAATAAAAAAAGGAAACGTCGCCGTTTCCGTTAAAATTCCAAGATAATCGTCACCGGCCCGTCGTTTACGAGCTCGATATCCATATGCGCGCCAAAAACTCCCGTCTCGACCCTCAAGCCTTCGCCGGCGAGAACGGCGTTAAAGCGGTGGTAAAGCTTTTCCGCCGCGGCGGGGTTGAGGCTTTTTGTAAAAGAAGGCCGGTTTCCGGCGGTGGTGTCGGCGTATAAGGTAAACTGCGGGATCGAAAGAATCGCCCCGTTTTTGGCGCTAATATTCAAGTTCATCTTTCCGGCGTCATCGGGAAAAACGCGGAGGTTGGCGATTTTTTTCGCCATCTTCGCGAGCGCGTTATCATCGTCGCCCTCGGTAAAACCGACCAGAGCGAGAAAGCCTAAGCCTACTTCTCCCGTGACGCGACCCGCGACCTCGCATTTTGCTCTTGACACGCGCTGTAACACGACTCTCATTTAATCACCCTCTCGATGGAATACACGTCGGATATTTTTTGCACATTGACGATCGCGTTGTGTAAGACGTCGACGTTGGGCACGAGAAGCTTTACTTTCGTCAGCAGATCGCCGTCCCGGTTTTTAGCCGAGGAAATCGCCTTGATCGTCAAGTTAAAACTATTTAAAGTATTAATAAATTCCGCGACAATATTTTTCCTATCAAATGAAAGAATATAAACGAGCGACTCGAACGGTTTCTTCGAGAAATCCATATCCCAGATGACTTCGATAAAGCGTTCTTTTTTGGCGCTGCGGACATTATGGCATTCCAAGCGGTGGACGACGATGCCGTGGCCTTTGCTTACGTAACCGACGATGTCGTCTCCCAATACCGGCGAGCAACAGGAAGCGAGTTTTATCTGGGCGCGGTCGACGCCGCTAACGATAACGCCCCATTCGTTGGCCGTTCTTTTCGCGGCCGCCGTTGACTCCTCCTCGCGGTAATGCCTGAGCAGGGCTTCCTCGTCAAGCTTTTCCGGCTTGCCGTATAAACGGTGAGCGGCCGCCTTGGCGGAGATCGTTCCTTTGCCGATCTCGACATACAAATCCTCGCCGCTGTTTATTCCGTACTTCGAGAAAAGCGCGGATACCGCCTTATCGTCAAGTTTCAGGATCGCGTAGTTTTCGGCTTTGCAGGTGCGCTCGAAATCTTCCTTTCCCTTGGCAATCAGCATCTCGCGGCGCTTCTTGTTAAGGACGGAAGTGATCTTGTGTTTCGCGTGATTGGTCTTGACGATTTTAAGCCATGACTCGCTCGGACCGTCAAAATTCTTCGACGTCTTAATCTCGACGACGTCCCCGGTTTTAAGTTTATATGTCAATGGCACGATCTTTCCGTTAACGATCGCCCCGACGGTATGATTCCCGATTTCGGTATGGATCCGGTAGGCGAAGTCAAGCGGGGTCGAGCCGTTGGGAAAATCAAGGACGTCGCCTTTCGGCGTGAAGACGTACACGTTGGCGCTGAATATATCGTCGCGGATGTTGTCGAGCGGGTCAAAATCCTCCGACTCGCCGATCTCGGCGTAGGAAAGGAGTTCTTTGTACCAGCGCAGTTTCGCCACGATCTCGAGCTGTTCCTTCTCGGGCGAATAGGCTTTGTTCTCTTCTTTGTACGCCCAGTGGGCGGCGATACCGTATTCCGCGATCTCATCCATCTCGTAAGTGCGGATTTGGATCTCGTAGATCTTGCCGTTAATGCCGACGACCGTCGTGTGCAACGATTGATAAAGATTTGGCTTCGGCGTCGCGATATAGTCCTTAAACCTTAGCGGGAGCGGCGCCCATTCGCCGTGGATCAGGCCCAAAACATGATAGCAGTCCTCGATCGTATCGACTAAAATCCGCAAAGCCATCAAATCATAAATCTGATCGAATTCCAAGTCTTTCTGGCGCATTTTTTTACTAACGCTAAAAATATTTTTAAGTCGGCCGGTAATCTCGTAGTTTTTGATCCCGTTATGGCTTAAGATATCCTCGATCCGGTGTTGCATCCGGCTGATGTCTTCCTCGCGGATCGCTTTTTGGCTCGTAATTAAAGTCAGGACGCGCTCGTATTCTTCCGGGTCCAGGTATTTAAAACTGATGTCCTCAAGCTCCGCCTTAATCTTATACATACCGAGACGATGCGCGAGCGGCGCGTAAAGATCCATCGTCTCTTTGGCGATTTTTATTTGCTTTTCCGGCGTTTGGAATTCCAACGTCCGCATATTATGCACGCGGTCGATGAGTTTAACCAAAACGACGCGGATGTCCTTGGCCATCGCCAATAGTATTTTCTGATGAGTTCGGGCGAGTGCTTTTTCCTTCGTCATGTACTTCAGCTGGCCGATTTTCGTAACCCCTTCGACGATGTTTACGACATCCGTCCCAAATCTTTCCGTTAATTCCTTGCGCGAAGTGTCGGTATCCTCGAGAACGTCGTGAAGGAGCCCGGCAACGATCGTCGTCGGCGAAACCCGCAGTTCCGCGAGCATATAAGCGACTTCCAGAGGATGCTGGATGTACGGGTCCCGGGATTTCCGGAATTGGCCTTCATGCCGGGCCTTCGCGTATTCATAGGCGGCGCGAATGGCTTCGATGTTATTCGGGTTCTTCAAGTATTCCCCGGCTTTCGCGACCAGGTCTTCGATTGTTTTCTTCGCCATATGCATCCTTTGGCTGATGCCGATCTCCTTTCCTGAAAAATTTTTATAAACATCGCGCTAACGATTAATAATTAATAAGTTATCAAGGTCTTAATCCGGTAACCCTCGAGAAGGTCGCGGCCGCGCAGATCGCTAAGTTCGATTAAAAAGCCCAAACCGACGACGACGCCCCCGAGTTTCTCGACGAGATCGATCGTCGCTTTGACCGTGCCTCCGGTCGCGAGCAGATCGTCGATAACGAGAACTTTTTGCCCGGGCTTGATCGCGTCCTTATGAACGCACAGGGTGTTCTCGCCGTATTCGAGCTGGTAGGAAACGGCGATCGTCTCCCGAGGCAATTTATTGGGTTTCCGGACGGGAACAAAACCGATCCCCAAACGATAAGCGATCGGGCAGCCGAAAATAAAGCCGCGCGATTCCGGCCCGACGATTATTTCGGCGCCGATCTCGACCGCGAAATCTTTCAGTTCTTCACAGGCCGCCTGAAAAGCAACCCCGTTCCCCATCAGCGGCGTAATATCGCGAAAAAGGATGCCCTCGACCGGGAAGTCGGGTACCGATGCGATATACTTTTTGTAATCCATATCTTTCATCTCCTTATTGATATTTAATATTATATCAAAAAAATCGACAAATGTGTAGCAAAATTTGCTTTTTCGCGGCGGGAAGAAAAATAAATTGATAATAATCATATTTTTCGCCCG
>DGED01000065.1:7442-16536 GCA_002385755.1 Caryophanales bacterium UBA3935
ATCCGCGTCTTAAGTCTCGTTAACCGGATCGTTCTCACCCGCCTACTCGGGGAGGAGGGGATCGCGTTATACGTTATCACCCTCCCCTCGCTCGGTCTTTTCATGACTTTCGCGGGCTTTTCCCTAAACATCGCGGTAAGCAAGGTAATCGCGGAAAACGCCGTCACCGGCAGACACTCGGAGAAAAAGATCCTCTCGGTCGCGGTCGCGATTGGCCTCGCGGTCTCGGCGGCGACGATCCTGCTCGCGCTCGCGATTCTAAAGCCTCTCATCGTTTACGGTCTGAAACAGGAAAACGCCTTTTTTCCGCTTCTGGCGTCCGTCTTTTTTCTTCCTCTGATCGCTTTAAACAATGTCTTCCGCGGTTATTTTAACGGGAAAAACCGAATGGCGACGAGCGCTTACGCGACTCTCGTCGAGCAGGTAAGCCGGATCGCCTGCGCTTTCCTCCTTTTGTATCTTTTCTTATCCCGCGGCCTGATTATCGCCGTGACGCTCGCGGTGCTTGCGATGGGGGGAGGAGAGATTGTTTCGCTCGCGTTTATTCTTTGGAAAATGCGGAAGGAAAGACCGCGCCCGAACGCGTCGACCGCCCCGCCAACGAACGCGCTTCTGAAAGTCGCGATTCCGACCACCGCCTCGCGCCTGGTCGGAACCTTTACATACTTTTTAGAGCCGATTGTCTATACCGCCGCGTTGACTTTGGTCGGCTTCGGACCCGGGGAGATCCTCCGCCGCTACAGCGCGATCACCGCCTACGGCATCCCCCTCATTACCCTTTGCTCGTTCGTCTCGACCTCGATCGCGACCGTCGTTATCCCGAGCATCTCAAAAAGCCGCGCTCTCGGGAACGACCGGATGGTAAATTACTATATAAAAAAGTCCTGCCTTCTCTCCCTCGTCCCCGGGATCTTAATCAGCGTTCTCATTACCGCCTACGGACGCGATTATATGCTTTTGATTTACGGGACGGAAACGGGAAGCGTTTATGCGGAAAAACTCGGGGGGCTTTTTATCCTCTTTTATCTTCACGCCCCGCTCGCCGCCGTGATGCAGGCCGTCGGCCGGGCGCGGGTCCTGTTCCGGGTTTCGCTCATAACAAGCGTCATTAAGCTCGGGCTTATTTTCGGGCTCGCTTTTATCCCCCGCGTCGCCCACGATTCCTTAATCGCCGCGCTTCTCGTCAATACTTACCTCTCAACCGCCTGGATCTACTTCTATTTGAAAAACAACTTCAAATTCAGGTTTTCCTTCGCGGAGATTCTGAACGTTTTGATTTTGACCGCGCTCACGATTTCAACCCACATTATATTAAAAGCAGGCTTTTCCAATTACCTGCTTAATACCGTCTTGCTTGCGCTTATGTTTTTCATCTACTGTAAAGCGTTAAAAATTACACGTTTCGATTATAAATAGCTTCTTGTTCTCGTAATTGGCGTAAAGGATTTCTTTTTCCGATTGATATCCTTTTTTCTTAATTTCCTTGCGCAGCCAATCCTCGCTCAAGTTAAGAAGCTTGAGATTGTCCTTATGGATCTTTCCGGAAACGATTAGCGGGAACGGGTAAATTTCTTCCGGCGCCGACGCCGCGTCGTACCCGCCGTCGGTTTTCCCGGTCGGGTTATGGGCCGTGGTCGTTTTTGTTTTCGGATCGCGCGAGGGAAAATCCTTGAATTTAAAAATGCTAATCTCGCCGTTCGCCTCGAGGACGGCGTATTTTATTTCCGAAAGCGAGCGGATGTTTTTAATCCGCATCTGGACGATCAAATCGTCGACGTTGTACGACTGCTTCTTCATCTCCTTGACGTTAAGTTTCCCGTCGATCATAATAATTGATTCCTTGCCGTCGAAAAAGTCGCGAATCGGCTTCACCTTAAGCAGGATGACCGCCAATATTTTTTGGATCACGCCCAAAAGCAGAATCGAAAGCAAGGTCATATAAAAGGGTACGGAGCCGTCCTCGGCGCCGATTACGGCGATATCGGCGATGAGCAACACGACGACGAAGTCAAAAAGGCTCAATTGCCCGATCTCCCTTTTGCCCATGAATTTAAGCAAGAATAAAATGAAGAAATAAATCGCCAAAACCTTAAGCAACAACATCCAGTCCATTGCCTTCCGCTCCTTTTGTTCTAAATAACGCGTTTTTTAAATATAATTTAGTGGTGAAATCAACATGAAAAGAATAAAAAGAAAACTTTTTGTCTATCTTTGCTTCCTGTTTATTATTTCCATATTCAGCGGCGTTTATGCGTTGTTAATCTTTCTTGGGAAAGCCGACAGCCAACTGGCCGCTTTTAACACCGTCACCTTTATTTTGGGCGTCGCCGCGTTTTTTATACTCGGCTTTCTCGCCGGCAACACCGCGCAAAAAAACGGTCTCCTGGAGGGCTTGATCGCCGCGCTCGTCGTTATTTTGATAACGCTCGCGCTTAACTTTTTCATCCAGGTGCCGTTCGTGGCGAAATCGTTCGTCAAAACGGCGAGTTTTCTTACGAGCTCGGCCTTGGGCGGGATCATCGGCGTCAATTTCCGTTCCGTTTTGCCGGTTAAGGAAGAATAGCATTTACAAGCGCCTGCGGTTGTGATAAAATAAGACCTAGGTGATACGATGGAACCTTTGGCTCATAAAATGCGACCGCGGACGCTGGACGAAGTGATCGGCCAGGCGCACCTGGTCGGGAAGAACGGCGTTATCCGCCGGATGGTCGAAAACCGGCGGCTTTCTTCCCTGATACTCTACGGCGACCCCGGCACCGGCAAGACGACGATCGCGCTCGCGGCTTGCGCCGACCTCGGGTTTCCCTGCCACACGTTTAACGCCAGCACCGACAACAAGGCGACCTTGAAAGAGATTATCGATTTCGCCCGCCTACAACCGGAAACGGTGATAATCGTCGACGAGATTCACCGGATGAAAAAAGACATCCAGGATTATCTTTTGCCGTTTGTCGAGCGGGGCGATTTGATTTTGATCGGGATCACGACCGTTAACCCGTATCATTCGGTGAACCCGGCGATCCGCTCGCGAACTTTGATTTACAAACTGCGCGAGTTGACCGAAGAAGATTTGCGCGTCGCTTTCAACCGCGCGCTTGCGAATCTCGATAAAGAACTAAAGTTTTCGCCCGACGCCGAGAATTATCTTATCGGCATGGCGGGCGGCGAGATCCGTTCGCTAATCAACATGGTCGAGGCCGCTGCCTTTGCTTCGCGCGCGGGCGAGGAAATCACTCTCGATCTCGCAAAATCAATCGTCCTCCGTCCCGCCGTCCATATCGATAAAAGCGACGATAATTACTACGATACTCTAAGCGGCCTGCATAAATCAATCCGCGGCAGCGATCCCGACGCCGCGCTTCATTATCTGGCTAAGCTTCTTACCGCCGAGGATTTTCTGCCGCTTGTTCGCCGCTTGTACTGCATTTGTTATGAGGATATATCGCTCGCGAACCCGGCGATGGGGCCGAAGGTCAGAGCCGCGTGCGAGGCGGCGCTTGAGCTCGGGATGCCGGAAGCAAGACTCCCGCTCGCGAGCATCGTCGTCGACATGGCCCTCTCGCCGAAATCAAACAGCACTTATAAGGCGATTGAGACGGCGATGAAGGATATCGCGGAAGGCAGAAGCGGCCCTTTGCCTTTGCATTTAAAAAATATCGGTTCCTTCGATCCGCGGCAGACGCCGTACAAATATCCCCACGATTATCCGGGCTCCTGGGTCGACCAGCAATACCTTCCCGACGCCATCCGCGACCGGAAATACTACTTCCCCAAGGACTCGAGCAAGTACGAGGAAGCGCTCGGCGAGCGATACCGCGCGATCGAGAACGCGAAAAAGAAAAACAAACAAAACGACCGTTAAACGGTCGCTTTTTATTTGAGATGACTTTTTACCGCGTCGATATCCTTTTTCGAAACGAGCGCCGTCTGGAGCCGGCGCGCCTTGATTTGGCTTAAGTAAAAACAATCGCCTTCGGCTTGAAGAAAAGTCGCGTTTTCGTTATTGATGATTTTTTGCGAGAAAAGGCCGCTTTCGAGTTTAAAAACAAGTTTATTGGGAAAAAGGCTCAATACGATGCTCGTCGCGTACATCGCGTCGCGAACGACGTATAACACCGTGATTCCCGCTTTTTCCCCGAGTTGGATAATATACATCAACTTGTTTTCGAAATAAGAATATGTTTCCTTATCACAATCAAGCCGATTGATAATAATGAACTTTCGGCGCATGCGGAGTTCGGAACTATTCTCAATCTCGAGTTTCTTGTTATACTCGTCCATCGAGGAGACCCCGGCGCCGTTGATCGTTTTCAGTTTCGCGTCGATCTCCGCGATCACCGCCGTCAGGAACTCGTTCACGTCGCCGCCCGTTTCTGTCGGAATGAGATCGTGAAGAACAAAGAGCTCGCCTTTCCCGTCGTAAAGCTCGATTTCATAATTGAGCAGGTTTTCTTTTACAAAAAGAGCGAAAACATAGAAATTTACGAAATTCCTTATGCCGGTCTTCTCGCTGCCGATAAGAAGCAAATGTCCGTTTTGCGAGACGTCAAGCTCGCAGAGCTTGTTTTCGTAAGTTAAGCCGAGCGGCATGATAAAATTACTCCGCAGGCTGCTTTGTTTCATCAAAAGTTCCCGCATTGTGAGGATTTGCGGGTATTTGTTAACGATTTGAATCATGAGCGCGCTCCCGTCGCGGGCAAGCAAAAGATCTTCCTCGATAACGTTGTTCAGCCGTTCGAGAAGCTTCGTCGTCTCAAACTCGGAGAAAACGGTGAATTTATAAGTCGTGACTTTATACGAGACGGTTAAATCAAGATCGCGGTACTCGATATGGAGATTATTGAAAACGGAATGAATCAGGCTCCGCGTTTCGTAGGCGGTTTTTTCCTGAAAATTATAATTCATGACGTTCTGATATTCTTCCAGAATCTTAAGCGGGACCTGTTGCGCCTTCGCGAAGATATTCTTTTTCTCCGCCGGCTGTCCGCGGCGGCCGAGGTCATATTTAAAGAAACGGTTAAACCGCTTACCGAGATGCCCGACGTCTTTGACCTTCCGTCCGAAAGTTTTGAATATATCGACGATCGGCATGTCGATAATGAGCGAGACACCCAGCATCAGGATAAACGCGCCGGCGAGGACGACCCCGACCGTGCCGATTAAGTAATAGACCACGTAAAACATTACCGCTCCGAGCATCCCGCCGCCAAGATACATTTCGCTGCCGGAGTTGATGTATTGACGGTACAGGGACCATGTTTCCGCGAAATAGTTCCTGTTCCTTTGCTTGATTAAGTTATGGATCGGAAAATGAGCGAAGATGAGCAAACTGAAACAAATAAACACGCAGCCGATAAAGCGCGGGTTTTTAAAGTCGAAACTCTTATGACGCAAAAGACTTAAAAAGCCGTAAAACATTAAAAAGACGATAAAAATCCAATACCAGTCGCCGAAAATAACTTTGAAAAAAACGGCTAAAAAATAGCCAATCTTCCCCAGACGGCCGAGAATCGTTATCGCGAGTATTATGCATATTACCCCGACGAGTTCGTAGTAAAACAGCGTTTCTTCCTTTTCTTTCTCGTCGGCGCTGCGCTTCTTCTCTTTACCCATCGCCTTCTACCTCTCTTTTTACCATTTTATAATAATGAGATGTAGAAAAAAGTGTGATTTTGCGTGGATGAATGGATGTTTTAAGAAAAAGAAAACTTAAGGAAATAAACCCGCTCAAAAAAACTAGCGCGGCCTAATAAGCAGTTGGCTGCGCGAACGCGCAACTCGCTAAATATTCCGGATAATATTCACAATCGTATATTTTTGATAATGAATGCGATTTTATTTTTTTAGTTATCTTATATAAACCACGGAAAAAATAATAAAAGCCAAGGAGTTTTGTAATTCCTTGGCTTTTATTTCAGTTAATTTTATCTCTTAGTTTTTTCGCGATGTAATGTTTGTTTTCGACACTTCGGGCAGAACTTCATTTGTTCTAACCGATCGGGAGTATTTTTTTTATTTTTTTCCGTTAAATAATTTTCCTCATTACATACCGTACAACGCATCAAGAATGTTACACGCATGAAAATTCCTCCTAATTATTTATACCAATTAATTATACTACAAACGCGCGCTAATTGCAAGGATTTTTCTTTTTTTATAACGCGATTAGACCTTTATTTACGGTGTTTTTCAGTTTGCGCGGGAATAATTATTGCATTGATTAGTTATTATATAGTAAAATTGTTTTAGAGAGAACATAATAAAAGGGAGGAGATTTGTTAAACGCACTGAAGATTCCGATATTGACTTTTTGGAGATTAACGGGAATGCTATCCAAAAATCGGAATCTCCATATAGTTTTTTCGCGTTGGAAGAAGAAATCAAAATAACAAAAATTGATGACTTTTCGCCGAATTGGTTTGGCATCCCGCTTACTTAGGCGAATCTAATTAAGTAAAGCAAAGGTAGTTTAATGAAGTTTTTCACTTTTGAAAGATTACTACTGTCGCGAATTATTTATTTGCGATAACGGTCAAATTATGATAAAATAAATAGGCAATAATTATTTAATAATATAAGGAGTAATGTCATATGTTCGAGGAAAAACTAGAAAAACAAGAAGAAACGCGAAAGCCGTTAAAAATGAACCGGAAGGAAAAACGCCGGCTGCGGATTATAAATCGCCTGATTGAGGGCGAGATCAACGGACCCAAAGCCGCCAAAATGCTTAAAGTCACGACCCGGCAAATCCGCAATCTCAAACGCCAGGTTCTTGAAGAAGGCGAGATCGGCGTCGTTCATAAAAACCGTTTTTATAAACCCGTTAACCGATACGAAGAAGATATGCGCAAAGAAATCGCCCATATTTACCGCGTCGAATTCCGGAAAAACAAGACTAACTTCACCGAATTCGCGCGGATAATGCAGGAACGCGGGTATAATCTCTCGCGCAGCACGATATATAATATCCTGCGGGAAAACCGGATTCGCTCGCCCCAGCGCAAGCGAAAGAAGCGAAGGAAAAAGCAAATCATCCAGGTGACAAATGTTCAGAACCAAGACCAAAAAAATTAATATCGGCAATACCGCGATCGGCGGCGGGGCTCCCGTCGCCATCCAAAGCATGACAACGACCAAAACCAAGGACACGGAAACGACCATCCGGGCGATCCGGGAACTTGAGAAAGTTGGTTGCGAGATCATCAGAGTCGCCGTGTTCGATCAAAAAGACGCCGCGGCGCTCGGGGAAATCAAAAAAAATATTTCCATCCCGCTTGTAGCCGATATCCATTTCGATTACCGACTGGCTCTCGCCGCGATCGAGCAAGGAATCGATAAACTGCGGATTAACCCCGGCAATATCGGCGGGCTGGAGCGCGTGCGGAAAGTAACGGAGGCCTGCCGGAAAAAGAACATCCCGATCAGGATTGGGATTAATTCGGGGTCGCTCGAAAAAAACCTGCTTCCACTATACCATAAAGACCCGGCGGCGGCGCTAATAGAAAGCGCTCGGAGGAATGTCGCGATCCTCGAGTCGCTTGACTTTACCGACATCGTCCTCTCGCTTAAAGCCACCGACCCGCTTGTTACGATTGACGCTTACCGGCGGGCGGCGCGCGTTTTTCCTTATCCCCTGCATCTCGGTCTTACCGAGGCGGGATCCTTGTTCTCCGGAACGATCCGTTCTTCGGCCGCTTTGGGTATACTTCTTTCCGAAGGCATCGGCGACACGATCCGTGTCTCGCTTACCGCCGACGCCGGCGAGGAGATAAGGGTCGCGAAAGAACTCCTCGCCGCCTTCGGCTTATACAAAAAGCCAACGCTTATCAGCTGCCCCACCTGCGGGAGGATTCAGTACGACATGCGGCCGATCGTGGACGAGATTGAACGCTTTCTCGACCGCTTGGGAAACCTTGACATCAAGGTCGCGATTATGGGCTGCGCCGTGAACGGTCCCGGGGAAGCTCGCGAAGCTGATATCGGCGTCGCCGGCGGAAAGGACGGCGCCCTGCTCTTTAAAAAGGGCGAAATCATCGGCCGCCTGAAAACGGTGGAAATTGTCCCCGTCCTGAAAGAAGAAATCCTTAAACTAAAAAAAGAAAAAGAGTAAAAACTACTCTTTTTTTATATTGAAATCACGTTTTAAATTTTCTACGCTTTCTTAATGGATACGACGTCATAACCGGCGTTCTCGACCGCGTCAATAATCACCCGGTCTTCGACGGGTTTGCTTAAGGAGAGAACGACGTTTTTATCCTTGAGGCTTACATTCGCGACGACGCCGTCAAGGCTGTTTAAAGCCCGCTCGATGCGGCGAACGCAATGCTCGCAACTCATGCCTTTTATTTTCACGACTTTTTTCATTTCATCACCTCCGGAGCTAATCTTCCTCACCCTTAACGTTATCCGCGGCCAGCATAACCTTGCTCTCGACATCTTCTATCGCCGTGACTTGTTCAAGCTGTCTTTGGATTTGTCTCGTCCTGACGCCGACTAATTTGTCGAGCTGCTCGTTGGCTTGGCTGATGCGTTTTTGCGTTTCCGCCAAAACGGAGCCAAACTTTTCGAATTCCGTTTTCACCCGGCCTAAGATCTTCCATACCTCGCCGCTGTGTTTTTGAATCGCCAGCGTCCTAAAGCCCATATGCAGGGAGTTTAGCAGCGCGGCCATTGTCGTCGGTCCGGCGACGTTTATCCGGTGTTCCCTTTGCATCCGTTCCACGACCCCTAGCTCAACCGCCTTGGCGTATAGCCCCTCAATCGGCAAAAACATGATTGCGAATTCGGTCGTGCGGGGAACGTCGATATATTTCCGGCTAATGTTTTTCGCTTCCTGAAGCAATACTCTTTCCAGTTCTTTCTTCGTCTGTTTGACCGCGACCGCGTCGCCGCTTTCATAGGCGTCAAGCAGACGTCGGTAATCCTCCAAGGGGAATTTCGCGTCAATCGGCAAGTAAACCGGCTCGTTCTCGTTCGGACCCGGTAACTTGACCGCGAATTCGACCCGGTCGTTGCTTCCTCTCTTGGTCGCGAAATCGGTGACATATTGCTCGGGCGCGAGAATCTGTTCCAAAATATTACCGAGTTGAATCTC
>DGED01000065.1:16732-26408 GCA_002385755.1 Caryophanales bacterium UBA3935
CGCCAGGTTCCGCATCTCGCCCAATCCTTTATACACTTCCTCCAGCCGCTCGCTTACGAGCCGGAAGGATTGGGTGATCCGGTCCTCGAGCGTTTTTTGGAGTTTCTCGTCGACCATATGGCGGATTTCGTCGAGCTTTTTCGCGTTCTCGTTTTGCAGGCGGGCGAGTGATTTCTCGACGGTGTCGCGAATGCCGTTAAGCGACGAGTCGAGGTTTTTGCGGATATTTTCGAGCTTTTGCTCGGTTTCCATCGCAAATTTAGTGTCCCTGTCCGAGCCCTGCTGGAAAAACGAGTTTATCGACTTCAACAAAAGATCGCTGTTGTCTTTTTGCGTCTGGGATATTACTTTTCCCAAGTTGTCAATCGAGTTGTTGAGCGATTCGTTAATATCAAGGCGCGTCTCTAATAAAAACTCGCGGACATTGGTTTTCGGCCGCCTAATTAACAAAACGACCAATAAAACGAGAACGGCGGCCGCCAGGCCTAAATTAATCCAAATAATGATCTCGGGCATAACCTCATCCTTTCTTTAATTCCTCGATAAAATCATGAAAGCGACCGCGCCGCAGCATGGCGATCTCTTCCCGATACGGCGGGACCTCCCGGTTTTCGGTTTTCACGTACGGCGTTTCAAGGATCTTCGGCCGATCGGAAAACCGCGGGTCGGACGCGATCCGATAAAGAGCGTCGAAGCCGATCTTGCCGTAACCGATGTTCTCATGCCGATCCTTCCGCGCCCCGCGCTCGTTTTTCGAGTCGTTAACGTGAATCACAGCCAGGCGGTCAAGACCGATCTCGCGATCGAAGAGGGCGATCGTTTCCTCATATCCGGAGACGATATCATATCCGGCGTCATGCGCGTGGCAAGTATCAAAACAAATCTTTAGCCGCGGGCTGTCTACGGCTTTGATCAGGAGCGCGAGTTCCTTGAAAGACTTCCCCGCCTCCGTTCCCTTGCCGGACATCGTCTCGACGACGAGATCAACCCCCGACTCCTCCGTTCGCTCGATAATCTCCCTCAGGGCGCGGGCGATATTATCGATTCCTTCTTCCACCGAAAGTTTTAAGCGATTCCCGGGATGAAAAACATAGTTTTTCGCGCCGATAATCCCGGCGTCGATTATCTCTGACACCATATAATCAATGGCGAACCGCCGGTGGCTCCCGTCTTCCTGGGCGAGATTAAGAATATAAGGCGCGTGGATCACCACGTCAGCAAAATCAATATTTCCCTCCGCCGCGAGCCGGCGCGCTTCGTCCGCCCGCAACCGCGAAAGCGGCTTACGGTAAGAGTTTTGCGGGGGGCCCAAATAAATCATCAGGCAATTCGCTTCATACGACATCGCCTCGCGAACCGCGCCCAGAAGCATTTCGGCGCCTTTATTTGAAACGTGGGAGCCGATCTTCATTTTCGCTTCGCCCTTTCCCGGTAAATTGCGTCGATCCTTTGCCGGCGAAGACGGCGGATATGTTTCTCGATTTCCAATTTGCGTTTTTTCCGGTACCCGGGTTTTACTTTCTTGGGAAGAGGGATTTTCCGATGAAGTTCTTCCCCGGGTTTTGGCCGCGGCCGGAGCGACCGGGAGCTCACCTTTCTTAGCTCACCGCCTTTAAAATCCATTAACGCGCACTTAAGGCCCTTGGCCCTTAATTTTTGTAAGTAATCGATATCATCGTAATCGTATAAGGAATACGAGATCCCGGTAAAACCGGCTCTTCCCGCGCGCCCGACGCGGTGAACGAAATAATCGATCTCCGGCGGAAGCTCGTAATTTATCACGTGGCTCGCGCCGACGATATCGATTCCCCGCGCCGCGAGATCCGTCGCGACGACATACTGGAACTGCCCCGCTTTGATCCGACGCAATATTTGCTTGCGCTCGCGGGAGGTAAGCTCGCCCGTGAGTTTCCCGACGTTATAACCGGCAGACGCCATCCGCCCCGCGAGTTCGTCGGCCCGGGATTTCGTGTTTACGAATATCAAAGCCAAATAGGGGTGAAAATTCGCTAAAAGATTGTCAAGCAATTGGTCTTTATCGCGGTTTTTGACCGGAATCAAGACATGCTCGACCGAGCTCGTCGCAAATTCGCGCCCCGACAAATCAATCATCGGGATTTTCTCTAGGTATTTGTTTAAAAAGACGCGCAGTTCCTGGTTGACGGTCGCCGAGAACACAAGAATCTGGACTGTCTCGTCAACGCGGGAAAGAATCCCGTCGACGTCCGCGAGCCTGTCGGACTCGAAAATCATGTCGGCCTCGTCAAATACGACCGACTTTATCGTGTGAATTTTTAAGACATTCTCCGTGACGGCGAGATCATTGATTTTGCCGATCGTGCCGATGACGATTTTCGGCTGCGACTTTTCCAATCTCTCGATTTCGCGCTCCCGGTCGGCGCCGCCGACATAAAGCCTGACGTCGATCGGCTCCGGGGCGCGGCTCGTTATCTTTACCGTCTCCTCGTATAACTGAAACCCGAGTTCGCGGGTCGGCGTGAGTATCAGGACATCCGTTTCCGGGCCGGGTCCAAGACCATTTATCAGGGGAAAAAGGAAGGCGTGGGTTTTCCCCGTTCCGGTCTGGCTTTTGCCGATAACGGACTCGCCGGCGAGAACCTTCGGAATAATTTTCTCTTGGATCTCCGTCGGCTTTTCAAAGCCGAGTTCCCGAATCGCCTCGTTAATGAAATTTTTAAAGTTGTATTTTCTAAACAATTACTTCACCTCGCGATAGGGGATAGGCCGCGCTGACGATGCGAACGGGATAGATCGCGTTTATTTCGGCGCCAGAAAGCGAAAACGCGATTTCCAGGTAATTATCGGAATGACCGCGCGCCAAGCCGTTCTCGATCTTCTCGACGATTACGGGGAGAACGCGGCCTTCAAACCGCTTTCGGTACCGCATAGCCATTTCGCGGTTTAGTTCAAGCAGGGAATTAACCCGTTCTTTTTTCACGGACTGAGGAACTTGCGGGGAAAAAGCGGCCGCTTTCGTCCCCGGGCGCGGCGAATAAGGGAAGACATGCATCTCGCCAAAACGCATTTGTTCGATAAAAGAGCGCGCGGCGCGAAAATCGTCATCCGTCTCGCCGGGAAAACCGACCATGACGTCGGTCGTGATATTAATATCGGGAAAGAGATCCCGGATTTTATCGATTTTTGCCATATAATCGGCGGTCGCGTATTTGCGGTTCATCTTTTCCAAAATCTTATCGGTCCCGCCCTGCAAGGGGATATGAAGATGCCGGCAAAAACGGTCGCGATGCCGGGCGATGACCGAGAGATAATCGTCCGTTATCTCCGTGATCTCGATCGATGATATCCGCAGCCGGCGCAAGTCCGCGATCCCGCTAAAAATATCCTCAAGCAAATTAGCGAAACCGTATCCCTTAAGGTCGGCTCCGTAAGCCGCGGTGTTGATCCCCGTTAGGACAACTTCCTTAATTCCCGTCGCGACCAATTTTTTGATCTCCGCGATAATGTCTCCGGCCGCGCGGCTGCGGACGCGCCCGCGGGCGAAAGGAATCGCGCAATAACTGCAAAAATTATCGCACCCGTCCTGGATTTTTACAAAACCCCGGACGCGGCTTACGTAACTTCCGATCTTAAGTTCCTCGTAGGCGCGGAGATTATTGACGGGCCCGACCCCGCAATAAGCCTCTTTCTCACGTAAAAATTTTTCGACTAATTCGAACAATAAATGGCGTTCGCCGGTGCCAATAACGATATCAACGCCGGGTATCTTCGCGACCTCGCCGGGGTTGAGTTGAGAAAAACAACCCATAACGGCGATAACGGCGTCGGGATTGCGCCTGATCGCCTGGCGGATAACTTTCCGGCTTTTGGCGTCGGAGTTGGCCGTGACCGTGCAGGTATTGATGATGCATACGTCGCTTTCGTCGCGAAAATCAACGAGTTTGTAGCCGCGCTCGAGAAACCGGTTGACGACGGCGGTCGCCTCGTATTCGTTCACCTTGCATCCCAAGGCGTAATAACTTACCCGCATCTTAAAGCTCCGTTTCATACGCTAAAACGCTCATGACATAAAGCGGCGCCGTTTCCGTTCTTAATATCCGCGGGCCGAGACCGACGGCGGTAAAACCGGCCTCGTCCAAAAGCCGCGCCTCGTTGGGGGCGATGCCGCCCTCGGGGCCGATCAAAACGAGAACGGGGGAATCCTTAAGACCGGAGGCGATTTTTCTTAAGCCGCCGGCGGCGCCGACTTCCTCGTAGGCGTATATTTTTACCGGGAAATCGCGGGAGAAATCGAGAAAATCAACGAAACTAAGCGGCGGGAGAATGTTTAGGAGACGGTTTCGGCCGGACTGCTCGCAGGCTTCTTTCGCAATCGCCTCAAGCCGCGCCCGTTTCGCGGCGCTCTCGCCTTTAGCGACGCTTCTTTCCATGCGCACGGGAAGATAGGCGGCGGCGCCAAGCTCGGCGAGGCGACGCGCCGCTTCTTCATGTTTCCGGGATCGCGTAAAGCCGTGGGCGACGGTCACCTTAACCCGCATTTCCGGGTCGCCGGGAATTTCTTCGATTATCCGCGCCGCGACCGTCTTCTCCCCGAAGCCCGAGATTTCCGCAAAATACGCCTTCCCGTCGCCGGGGCAGACGATAATCCGGTCTTTAACCCTCATCCGCATCACGTTTTTTATATGATGATAATCGCCGCCGGTAATCTCAATTTCCGCGCCCGCGCGCGACGCGGTGGCGATAAAATATCTTTGCATAAAAACACCTTCTTATCTTATATTATACACCAATAGCTCCCAAATTAAAAGAAAATTGCGTCCGACGGACGCGTTTTAAAAAAAGGTATCGCCAAGACGACGCCTTTGTTAGTTTGCGCTTTTCGTTTCCCGGCGAAAGATAACCGTGGAGACGATGAGGATCATAATCGCCCAGAAGATGACCGCGACAAGCGCGAGCCAAGCCTTGATTTCCTGATTCTTAACGAAAATCAAAACGGCGAGCACGGCGATATCGAAGGGAAAGGTTGCGGCGGAGGTTGCCGCGTGAATTTTTCGCCAAATTCGTCGCGAGGCGACCGTCTGCGTCCAGATGCCGTAATGCCGCTTTCTTTTTATGAAAAAAACCGATAGCGAGTATTGAAGAAACAAGGCGAGGACGAATCCGCATACATATGTTCCAAACATAACAGGACCTCTTTTCCCCGAATAATCTATCGATATTATACCATTGTCGCGCGGGAAATACAATAACGAAAAAAACACCGGCGAGGCCGGTGTTATTCGCGCCGATTACGAAAAGAATTTTTTGATTTTCTCGAAAAACGACGCGGGTTTTTCGTTTGTTTTACTCAAGCGGTTAAAGAGTTCCTTCTGCTCGGCCGAAAGGTGCGTCGGCGTCACAACTTTTACAAGCACGTATTGATTCCCCGTCGTCCCCGCGCGGGAACTCGCGATCCCCTTGCGGCTCAATTTGAATTTTGTCCCCGTTTGCGTTCCCGCGGGAATCTTAAGTTTAACGGGACCGGTCAGGGTCGGGACGGATACCGTGGCGCCGAGGGCGGCCTGACTAAAGGTGATTGGCATTTCCATATAAATATCAAGCCCGTCGCGCTCGAATATCTCGTGCGGCTGAACGGAAATATTGATATACAAGTCGCCGGGAGTTCCGCCTTTCGCGCCCGCCTCTCCGTAACCGGAAAGTTTAAGACCCTGGCCGTCGTCAATGCCGGCCGGGATCTTAACCTTGACCCGCGCCGTTTTCCGGACGCGGCCCTCGCCGCCGCAGGTCTTGCATTTGTTTTTGATTATCTCGCCGCTTCCCCGGCAATTCGAGCAAGCGGTTTCCGTCTGTATTCGGCCGAAAAGAGAGTTTTGTTCGTGAATTACGCGGCCGCGGCCGTGACATTTCGGGCAGATTTCGATGTCGGAACGCGATTCCGCGCCCAAGCCGCTGCATTCGGTGCATGTCTCGTATTTATTGATTGCCAATTCTTTTTCCACCCCGAAAGCCGCTTCCTCGAGACTAATCGTAATCGAGGTGCGCAAATCGGCGCCCCTGGTTTTTCCCGAGGGCCGGGAACCGCGGCGCGAGCCGCCGAAAATCGACGATAAAATATCATCGAAACCCCCGAAACCGCCGAAGCCGCCGAAATTAAAGCCCTCGAAACCGCTCCCGAAGCCGGAACCGAACCCGGGACCCTCATGACCGAAGCGGTCGTATTGGTCGCGTTTTGCCGGATCGCTTAGGACTTCGTACGCTTCCTGGATTTCTTTAAATTTCGTCTCGGCGTCGGGTTCTTTACTGACGTCGGGATGATATTTTTTCGCAAGCGTCCGGTAGGCTTTCTTGATGTCGTCTTCCGACGCGTCGCGCGTTACCCCTAATACTTCATAATAATCTCTTTTGGCCATATTTCACTCTTTCTCAGGAAGCGAGTATTACTCGTCAACGATTTCGGCATCAACGACATCATCTTCCGCTTTGGTATTGGATTTATCGCCTTGATTTTGCTGGGCCTGGGTTTTTTGATAAGCCTTGACGGCGATGTTTTGGCTCGCCTTAAGCAAATCGTCTTTCAGGCTTCTGATCCGGTCCAAGTCGCCGCCTTTCAACGCTTCTTCCAAGGCGCCGACTTTCGCCTCGATATCTTTTTTCTCGTCATCCGTTACTTCGGCGCCGAGATCGCTTATCGCTTTCCGCACGGAATAGATCGCCTGTTCGCTTTCATTCCGCAATTCCGCCTCCTCGCGGCGGCGCTTGTCGGCCTCGGCGTTTTCCTCGGCTTCCTTAATCATCCGCTGAATATCCTCTTCGGAAAGGCCTGAGCCGCTTTGGATCGTGATTGACTGGCTCTTGCCGGTCCCGAGGTCCTTGGCGCTGACGCTGACGATGCCGTTGGCGTCGATATCGAAGGTAACCTCAATCTGCGGAACGCCGCGCGGCGCCGGCGGGATATTGGTCAATTGGAAACGACCCAGCGTTTTATTGTCGGCGGCCATCGGTCGTTCGCCCTGGAGAACGTGGATATCGACGGCCGGTTGGTTGTCGGCCGCGGTCGAGAAAATCTGCGATTTCGACGTCGGGATCGTCGTGTTCCGCTCGATCAGCTTGGTGAAGACGCCTCCCAGCGTCTCGATTCCGAGCGAGAGCGGCGTAACGTCTAGCAACAATACATCTTTAACCTCGCCGCCCAAAACGCCGGCTTGGATGGCCGCGCCCATGGCGACGACCTCGTCGGGATTAATTCCCTTGTTCGGCTCTTTGCCGAGCTCGCGTTTAACGGCTTCCTGCACCGCGGGGATTCTGGTCGAGCCGCCGACAAGCAAGACCTGGTCGATATCGCGGGCCGTCATCTTCGCGTCGCTTAACGCCCTGCGCAACGGCTCGAGCGTTTTCTCGACGAGATGCGCCGTGAGTTCTTCGAATTTCGCCCGCGTCAGGGACATCGTAAGATGCAACGGTCCGGCGGGACCGACCGATATGAACGGCAGGTTAATATCCGTTTTCAGGACGCCGCTAAGTTCCTTCTTCGCTTTTTCCGCCGCGTCCTTCAGGCGTTGCATGGCCATCTTATCCTTGCTTAAGTCGACGCCGTTTTCCCGACGGAATTCCTCGACCATATAATCCATCACTACATGGTCGAAATCATCGCCGCCGAGACGGTTATTCCCGGCGGTGGAAACGACTTCAAACGTTCCGTCCGCGAGATTTAAAATCGAGACGTCAAACGTGCCGCCGCCCAAGTCGTAGACCAAGACCGTCATTTCTTTATCGGTCTTATCGATGCCGTATGCCAGAGCGGCCGCCGTCGGTTCGTTGATAATTCTTAGGACGTTAAGTCCGGCGATTCGGCCGGCGTCTTTCGTCGCTTGTCTTTGCGAGTCGTTAAAATAAGCGGGAACGGTAATGACGGCGTCGGTCACTTTCGTTCCGAGATAAGCCTCGGCCGTCGCCTTCAGGTTCTGAAGAATCATCGCCGATATTTCCTGGGGCGTGTATTTCTTATTATTCGCTTCAATTTTCTCCGTGGACCCCATCAACCGTTTGATCGAGGACACGGTATGCGGGTTGGTGAGAGCTTGGCGCTTGGCGATCTCGCCGACGAGAATTTCCCCGTCCTTAAAAGCCACGACCGAAGGCGTCGTGCGGCCGCCGTCGGCGTTAACGATGACTTTCGGCTCTCCTCCTTCCATCACCGCGACGCACGAATTTGTCGTGCCCAAGTCAATTCCGATTATTTTACTCATGATCTATATTTTCCTCCTTTTTGCTTTTGTTTACTTTAACCAAGGCCGGACGCAAAACCCGGTCCTTAAAGGTATAGCCGTTCTGATAGACCTCAAGAACGATATTGTCTTCTTTGTTTTCGTCGTGTTCGACTTCCACGGCGTGATGATACGCCGGGTCAAATATTTGGTCGCGGGCGTCAATTTTCTTTACGCCCTCTTCTTCCAATATCTCGTTTAATTGTTTGTTGATTATGGTGAAACCGGTAAGAAAATTCTTCAGTTTCGGGTCGTCGGTTTCAACGCCGATCGCCTGGTCGAAAATATCAATCACCGAGATCAGCTTTTCAAGCAGGCCTTGCGCGGCGTATTTTCTTTCCCTAATACGTTCCTCGTTAATTCTCCTTTTAAAATTTTCCGCGTCCGCGAGCGTCCGCAGGTACAAATCCTTTAATCTTTTTACTTCTTCTTCAAGATCCAGGGTCTCTTCGCCGGCGGCATCTTTCTCCTCAGCCGGCGCGGCGGGCGTCTCTTCGCCGGTCGCTTCCGTTTCCGCGGCGGACTCCTCGCCGCTCGTTTCCGCTTCCGCCTGTTTTAATTCCTTTTCCTGTTTTTCTTCTTCGCGATAACGATTATACATCTTACATAACCCTCTTTATATTTTTTGCTATATATTCCAACAGCGGGATAATCTTTTGATAATCCATGCGCGTCGGGCCGATTACGGCGATCGCGCCGCGTTCGCCGTTGGCGATCTCATAGGGAACGGTAATGACCGTGCAATCCTTCATCGCCTTGATAAAGTTCTCGGCGCCGATGCGGACGGTAAGGCCGTCTTCCGCCACCGAGATCGCCTTGAGAATCTCTTGGTTTTCGATGGCGTTGACAAATTCCTTGACTTTATCAATGTTTTGGAACTCGGGAAGGTTCATAATATTGCTTTGCCCGGAAAGAAAATACTTATCCTGAACCATCTCGGTGAAAATCCGCACGAAGGCGCTAATCAAGGTATTGTAATACTCGACAAACTGCCTTAAACCCGACTCGCGCAAGTGGGCGTTGATCGTCTCGTCGATTTTCGCAATCGGCGTGTCATGAAGGAGATCGTTCAAAACGGTGATGACCCGTTCGATATCACGGGTGCTAATCTCCTCGGGAATCATGATTTTCTTGCTCTCGACGTAACCCTTGTCGGTCACGAGGAGGAGGACGGCATGATTCTCGGTCAACGACACGAACTGCAGTTTTTTAATCTTCGCGTTATAGCTCGTCGAACCCAATACGACCGCGGCGTAATTGGTAAGATCGGTTACCAGCTGCATCGCTTCTTTAATCGCCTGCTCCCGGCTGATAAAATCGCGGGTAAAAATCTCGTCGATCATCGGGAAGTTTTCCTTGCTTTTGTCTCTTTCCGCCAAGATTTCCTTAACGTAGAACCGGTAGCCGGCTTCCGAAGGAATCCTCCCGCTCGA
>DGED01000065.1:26517-36334 GCA_002385755.1 Caryophanales bacterium UBA3935
GAAAGTCGGGGTGATTGATGATCGTGTTCGAACCGACGGGTTCGTTGGTCCGCACGTACTCCTCAACAACCAACCGCAGGATTAATTTTTGCCGGGCAGTTATCATATCATTCTCCTTTTAGCACTCGCTGTCGGTATATGCTAACATTATTATACTCTTTTTCATTAGCACTGTCAAGTGCTTTTTGCTAATATTATATGCGCTTTTGGCGGTTTATATACAAAAGGCGAAAAAACATCATAAAAAAACATTCCCCGAGGGAATGTTTGGGTATGAACCCGCATGACTTACGAGTAATGCCTATCTTCGCGTATATGTCAATTTGTTATAAAGACATACTATGTAGATGATTATAACAAGCCTTGAAATAGGAGTTTTACATTTGAAACAAATGTTAGTTATGCAAATTCATATTTTAAAACATCTATAGAAAAAAGTTTCTTCGTCATATTTGGGCGCAGGCATGGCCATGATAGACCAAATTGATTAAAAAACGCTTTAATTAATCAAAAAGCATCTCACCAATCGGTTAAGACGCTTTTTTCAAACCGTTGAAATTTATTTTCTACCCACTAATAGCTAACAACGCCGGATTTTTTTATATAACAATCAATCTCATAAGCGGCTTTTTTCCCGGCTTCCATCGCCGCGATAACGGTCGCCGCGCCGGTCGCTACGTCACCGCCCGCAAAGACTCCGGGGATGCTCGTCATCAAGCGCTCGTCGACGAAAAGGCAGCCATTTTTATTAACGGCGAGGCCCGGTGTTTCGTTCTTCAGAAGCGGGTTGGGGTGATTGCCGATCGCGACGATGACGGTATCGGCGGGAAGGGAAAACCCCGATCCGGGGAGCGTCACGGGCCGTCGTCGCCCCGATTCGTCGGGCTCGCCGAGAGTCATCCGCGCGCACTTCACGCTCCGGACAAAATCGCGCTCGCCGATAATCGCCGTCGGATTGGAAAGAAAACGGATATCGACGCCTTCATCGAGGGCGTGTTCGACTTCTTCCGCTCGGGCCGGCATTTCCGCTCGGGTCCGACGGTAGACGACAACGACATCCGCGCCCAGGCGGCGCGCCGTTCGCGCGGCGTCCATCGCGACGTTTCCGCCGCCGATCACGACGGCCTTCTTTATCGGTTTTAACGGCGTTTCGTAACCTTCCCGGCCGGCTCGCATCAAATTGACGCGCGTTAAAAACTCGTTCGCAGCGAAAACGCCGTTTAAGTTTTCGCCGGGGATGCCCATGAATTTGGGAAGACCGGCGCCGGCGCCGATAAAGACGGCGTCGTAGCGCTCCAAAAGTTCCGTAAGCGCGAAAGTTTTTCCGATAACGGTGTTAAGACAAAAGTCGACACCCGCGTTTTTTAACTTCCCGATTTCCCTTTCGACAACATCGTTCGGCAACCTAAATTCCGGGATGCCGTAAGTCAACACCCCGCCCGCGGCGTGGAGCGCTTCGTAAACGCGGACTTCATAACCGAGACGCCGGAGCGTCCCGGCGCAGGTTAAGCCGGCGGGGCCCGACCCGACGACCGCGACGCGGCCCCGGAGCGTCCCGGCGATTTCATCTTCCGCTTCTTCCCGATAATTATCGGCGACGTAACGCTCGAGACGGCCGATGGCGACGGGCTCGCCTTTTAGGCCGCGGACGCAAGCAGCCTCGCATTGGGTCTCCTGCGGGCATACCCTCCCGCAAATCGCCGGCAATAGGTTCGCGGCGGTAATAACATCATGCGCCGCGCGAAGATCGCCCGCTTTAATTTTCCCGATAAAGGCCGGGATATCAATATTAACGGGACAACCGGCGACGCAGGGCGCGTTTTTGCATTGTAGGCAACGTCTCGCCTCGGCGCGGGCCTCGGCGGCGTTATAGCCGAGAGCGACCTCGGAGAAATTCTTTATCCGTTCCGCGGGCGGAAGTTCGCGCATTTTTACCCGCTTTTTTAAATCTTCATGAGCCGGCATAAAGCATCCCTCTCCTCTTTCGCATACATCGCGCAGCGGGCGATCGCCTCGTCGAAATCAACGGCGTGAGCGTCAAATTCCGGGCCGTCGACGCAGGCGAACTTCACCTCGCCGCCGACCGTGAGCCGGCAACCGCCGCACATCCCCGTGCCGTCAATCATGATCGGGTTCATGCTGACGACCGTTTTCTGCCCATGTTCCTTAGTCAACAGGGCGACGTTTTTCATCATCTGAAGCGGCCCGACGGCGTAAACTACGTCATACTTCCGCTCGCCGAGCAGCCGCGATAGCGGCGACGTTACGAACCCTTTTTCTCCCGCGCTCCCGTCGTCGGTCGCGAGAAAAAAGCGGCCGCTTAAGGACCGGAACTCATTCTCGAGAAAAACAAGCTCTTTTGTTCGGAATCCCAAAACAACGTCAAGCTCGGCGCCCGTTTCGTTAAGGGCGCGAGCCAAAGGATAACAAATCGCGGCTCCCAAGCCGCCGCCGACGACCGCGGCGCTCTTAATCCCCTCTAAATCACTCGCCTTTCCGAGCGGTCCGGCGAAATCAAGAATCGCTTCGCCCTCCTCAAGCCCCGCGAGACGGTGCGTCGTGCTCCCGACGGTTTGGAAAATAATCCGAACCGTTCCGGCGGCGCGGTCAAATCCCGCGATCGTGAGCGGAATCCGCTCGCCGCGCTCGTCGATTCGCAGGATTATGAACTGACCGGGCAGCGCTTTTTTCGCGACCGCCGGGGCGGCGACTACCATTGAGAAAACAACGGGGTTTAATTGTTCCTTTTTTATAATCCGATACATAACCTACCTTGGAATATAAAGATTTCCCGCGATTTCGCGGCCGAGGCTCGTCGCCTCGCCGTGACCGGGATAAACTGTCAGCGTCGGGTTTAAACTCCGGAGTTTTGAAAACGAATCAACAAGAGCGTTCGGGACCGAACCCGGAAGATCGGCGCGGCCGATCCCGTCTTTAAAAAGAGTGTCGCCGGTAAATAGCATGTCGGCGATCATAAAACAGACGGAACAATCGCTATGCCCCGGGGTTTCAATTACTCGAACCGGCGTCGAAAGGAGATCGATCTCGCTTCCATCGCCGATAAAACGCGCCCGTTCCTCGGGAACGGCGACCTTGATTTCAAACGGGAAAAGCGCCGAGCAGTTAAGCTCGGGGTTCCCCAGCTTCGGATAAGCGGCGCGGTGAAGATAGACGGCCGCGGCGCTCTTTTTAACGTAGGAATCGAGCGCGGCAATGTGGTCAAAATGTCCGTGCGTGATAAAAACGCCGAGCAAGGTTATCGCGCCGCCATCGGTCGCCTCGTCGTAATCGACAGAGGGGTCGATTACGATCCCCCGGCCGTTCTCGGCGACGAGATAACAGTTCGCCTTGATTAATTTAGCGCGGAATCTTTTAATTTGCATATTTTCTTCCTCGCTTCATACGCGCAGCCGTACATCCCGGCCGCGTTCCCCATTTCCGCAAGCGCGAACTTGGTATTGCGCACGGAAAAAAAGGCGAGCTCGCGAAATCTTTTTTCGACCCGGTCAAGGAGAAACTTGCCCGCCTTGCTTACGCCGCCGCCCAAAACGATCACCTCGGGATTGACGGTGTTGGTGATCGCCGCGAGCGCCGAGGCGAGTTTCTCGACCATATGATTCACGACTTCCAGGCAAACCTCGTCGCCCAGTTTGGCGTGATCAAAGATGTTCTTCGCGGTCACCTCGATTTCATTCAAGATTGTTTCCCGGCCGACGCGGAGTCGGTTCGCCGTTATCACGACGCCGGTCGCGCTCGCGTACTGCTCGATGCAATCATATAGCCCGCAAGTGCAGAGCCGGTCGTTGTGATAACCGACGCGGATATGGCCGATTTCCCCCGTCGACCCCGAGGCGCCCTCGACGAGCTCGTTATCGACGATAAGGCCGCCGCCAATCCCGGTCCCAAGCGTCATGAGAATAAAACTGCTGAAACCGGCGCCGCTGCCGTAAGCCCACTCGCCAACCGCCGCGGCGTTGGCGTCGTTTAACACCCTGATAACGACCCCGGGGAAAAACTTCCCCAGTTCTTCCTCGACATTAAACTCCTTCCAGCCAAGATTTTGCGCGCCGAGAACGACGCCGCCGACGACCGGACCGGGAACGCCGATGCCGATTCCGGCGATTTCGTCCCCGCCCCGCATCTCGCGGACGACGCGGGCGACGTCACCGAGAATGTTGGCTCCGACGTCGCTTTTATCGGTTTTGATCCGCCGGCTTTCCGCCAGCTCGTCGCCGTAAAATTTGCCGATTTTGATATTGGTCCCGCCAATATCGATTCCAAATACGCACTCCATATGTTGTTCCTCCGGATATTTTCTTATCTTCGCGAATAATCTTTTCTACCGTTTCATTATACCATAGGCGCGAAAAAAAGTTAAGTGCGGAAAAAGAAAAAAAACCCGGCAAACGGGTCGTATATTTCGAATAGAATTAAAAAAATTATTTTAAAAAATTACTGTAATTGACGATGATTACTTCCCCGCCGATCTTGACGATTTGGTTCCACGGTATGACGATATTGTTTCCGCCGGTGAAAAAATTCACGAGCCGCGTGTTGCTTTGCACGATAATGGCGGCGATTTTGCCGGTGGTTATATCGATTTCCATATTGGCGATGCGGCCCATTTTCGTCCCGTCAACAACGTTGATCACGTCTTTGGACTGGAGCTCCCCCAAAAGCATGAATCCTCACCTACAGCATTATATGACGATTGTCGGCGATTATATACTTTATTTTGCGTTTTTCAGCCGCTCGAGCAATAACTCGTAGGCGATTTCCAAGTCTTTTTTCTTTTTCGTCGGCCGCCGGCGAACGCGGGCGCGGAACGCTTGGGGAAAGATATAAAAACGGTATATATTATCTTTGTTTCGGATAAAGTAGTAATTTTTCATCATGCCATCGGGATTATTTTACCCGGCATGAAAGATTTTATAATAAATTATCGGCGTCGATTTGAGGCAAATCCTTCCACAACTTATCTAGATCGTATTTTTCCCGTTCTTCCTGAAGAAAAATATTTAATAGGACGGAATCGGCGTCGACCAGCGCCCAATAACCGCCGCTCAAACCCTCGACGCCGCGGATCTCGTATCGCTTCTCGTCGCCGTCCTTTTTGACCCGCTCGACCGTGGTCCTGAGTTGACGGCCGGAGCTGGCCGTGGCGACGATCACGTAATCGAAAAACGGGGGGAGCGATTTCGTCTCGTAAATCTTGATGTTTTTTACCTTTGCCTCGTCAATGCAACGAACGATGTTTTTTAGTAGTTCCATTTTACCTCCGCGTATTTATTATACAAGTCAATCTGTTCCCGGGAATAGTCATTCAAATCCTTCATCTTTTTCTTGATTTTCAGGGCGATCGCCTTCCGAAAATCATGCCGGGCGGCTTCGCGCGCTTCTTTCACGTAATCCTCAAGTCGGGTGTCGTCAATAAAATCAGCGAGAAAGACGATTTCCGCCGTAAGATCCATCTCCAGGCTCCCGGTCGTGTGCCAGCGGACGGCGCCCGCGATCACGGGATCGTCGACGCCCAGTTCTTCCGCCAAAACGAAAGGTCCGAGGAGGGCGTGCCATGTCTTCGGTGAGATTTTTATGATTTCGTCATAGACCCCGTGTTTCCGGGCGAGCCCAAGGAAACGCTCTTCCTTTTCAAATTTCGCGTAATCATGAAGCGCGGCGGCGATGAGCGTCTTTTCCCTGTCGACGGGAAGGGAAAAACGGTCGATCAACTCCTCGCTCTTCTTTACGACCGCGAGCGAATGCAAATAACGGTGAAGAATTTCCCGATTCCCGCTTTGCAAGTATTTATGCCATAAAAGCGTTTTGTATTCTTCCAGCGTTTTCATATCCAACCTCAAATAATCGCTTTCCGGATTCCGACTTTGATTTTTTCAAAGCAATAAACCTCGACCCGGCCGGCGCCGGCCAGGGTCACGAACCCGATCCCGCTTATGGTAATGTCGACCTTTTCCGGTCCGAAAGTAAAATCATAGCGGGCGAATTTCCCCAGCCTTTCGCGCTCCGCGGGATTGGGGATTTTTAAAATATCGTCGCGATGGCGCTCGTAAAACTCCCCGGTGTTTTCAAGCCGCGTCCGGTGAACAGGCAAGGCGTTCGCGGCGTAAACAACAAAGGACGAGCGGCTCCCGGAGATGAATTTTAAAAATCCGAAACCGGCGATAAAGAGCGTCTGTCCCGGGTCGAGCTGATAAACGCGCGGGCGGATCGGCTTTTTCGAGACGAGTTTCTTTTGGTTCGCGTAATCGAGATAATTAGTCGCCTGCCGGGCGTTTATGATCCCCGGCATGTCGATAAGCGAGAGATCCGGCGCGAGCGGCGCCTCAATAAAATCAAGGGTCGTGCCGATATAGCCGCTCACGGTAATTTCCCCCGGCGTTTTTTTAGCGCGTCCGACGAGCGCGTTTATTAGCGTCGATTTCCCGACGTTGGTCATCCCGAAAAAATACGCTTCCCGCCCCGTTTGTCGGGACTTAATCGCGGCCAAAAGCGCGTCGATATCCTCCCGGTCGCGGGCGGAGATAACGAGCGCGTCCGCCGCGTCAATGCCTTTTTCTTCGAAAAAAGCGCGGACGTATGCCAGGATTTTTCCCCGCTTTACCGACGGTAAGAACAAATCGAATTTATTGGCGACGAATAACTTCGGGTTGTCCGGAAAATAATCGTTTATCTCGGGGACATACGTTCCCTCGAGGTCGAAAACGTCGACGACGTTGACGACGAGAGCCTTGCTTTCCGCGACCGCGGCGATAAATTCCCGCATGTCCAAATCTTCCGCCCCGATTGGAAGCGGGCGGTTATAATGAATGATATTATAGCATCGCTCGCAATAAAAACTATCTTCCCGCCGTTTCAAAACGTCTGCGCGAACATACCCGCGGCTCCCGGGGTTCGTCGTCTGGACGGGAGCCCCGCAACCCCGACATTTACTCATCCCAAACCCCGAATTTCCGGTAAACCTCGGGATAATGCTTCTTTATTTTCCGGAGAGCGTAGTTTTCGATTTTCCGGTTCAGCCGCGTGTACCACTTTTCCGTCCGGACGGCGATCGGTTTCACGAGATAGGCGTCGATTCCGAACCGGTTCGATCCCAAAATATCGGTGACGAGTTGGTCGCCGATCGAGACGATCGCGTCTTTCCCGAAAGGTTTTACGAGTTTAAGCGCTTTGCGGTAACCGCGCTTAAAAGGCTTCAGCGCGTTTTCAATATAACGCGAGCCCATGGCCCGCACGAATGTTTCCACCCGTTTTTTATGGTTGTTGGAAATAAATATTATTTCAAACCCGATTTCCTTGATCCGTTTAAAAAGCGCCATAAGTTTTTCGCCCGGCTCGCTTTCGGCGTAAGAAACCAAGGTATTGTCGATATCCATTAGTATTATTCGCTTGCCCGCCTCATATAATTTATTGTAATCGATGTCGAAAACTGTCTTATAAACTTCTTTGGGCAATAAATTCTTCAACTTAAACAAATCAGCCTAAACCTCCGTAAAACAATTATATCAAAAACGACGTGAAAAGTAAAAGCGAAAAGGTGAAAAAATGATTGATTTATTAAGTTTGTTATTGTTACCGATATTGGGCGCGATCGGCTCGCAAAGTTTCCCGGAAGTATTATCCCCGGAAGACGAAGAAAAATATCTCAAACTTTGGGAACAAGGCGACGAGGAAGCGCGCAATATCTTAATCGAGCATAACCTGAGGCTTGTCGCGCATATCGTCAAGAAATTTGAAAACACCAGGGAAGACAAGGACGACTTGCTTTCCATCGGCGCTTTTGGCCTGATTAAGGCCGTCGATTCCTACAATTTTAATTCTTCCACGAAACTCGCGACTTATGCCGCGCGGTGTATCGAAAATGAAATTTTAATGTTTTTGCGCAGTTCCAAGCGGAAAAGACAGGACACCTGGCTTTACTCGACGATCGGCTCCGACAAGGAAGGAAACGAGATTAGGCTTTGCGATGTAATCGAGGACCCCGGGAAATCCGCTTTCGAAAAACTCGTTCTCGAGGAAAAGATCGCGACGATCAAGGAAGCGCTAAAGATCCTCACTCCCCGCGAGCTCGACATTATCTCCCGGCGTTTCGGCCTAAACGGCCGGGAAATCGAGACGCAGCGGGAAATCGCCCGGAGCTTGAAAATCTCGCGCAGTTACGTCTCGCGGATTGAAAAGCGGGCCCTGACGAAACTTTACCTGAAAATCAAAAAATAAGCGGCTTCGACCGCCTATTTTTATGACCCGGCGCATATCCCGTCGATAACGCGCGTCGCCCTAACGAAAGCGTCGTCCGCCGACAGGTCTTGATAATACCGGCAATATCCCGCGAGCTCGCCGAAAACGAAATAGAAAAGGTCCTCTTCCGCAAGTTTTTGATATATTGCCGGGACCCGCGGTAAAAGCGTCGATTCAAAGAATCGCCTTCCGCCCGCGCCCGAAAACTCGCGTTCCAAATAACCGCCGAATAACTCGGCGCTCTTTTCGGGACTTGAAACAAGAAAATAAACGTCGCGGTACATTCGCGAAAGTTCGATGCTTCTCGTCGCGTCGGGGAAAAGCCGAACGAAATTAATCGCCGGCGTTCGCCGGGAAAGTTCGTAAAGCGCCGGCAGTTTTTCATCGCTTTTTACGACGACTTTTTCAAGCCGGTCTAGCGCGCCGTGATTTATTTCGTCGCGCAGGACGAGCCGGCCCCTTTTTCGCTCGATTTTATTCCCGAGCAGGATAAACCCGGCTTCCTGCCGCTGATAGCGGATGTTTATCGCTTCCTGCGTCCCGAAAACCTTCTCGTAATCAAGGATAACGGGATCGGATATCGTCCAGTGCTGAATATATCCGGCGGGGATTTTGTCTCGCCGGGCAAAATATGCGCTTAAATCCGCTCCGGACTCGATAAATTCGACGCCGGTAAAAAGCAGGTGAATCTTCCGCTTAACGGAATAAGCCCACTCGCTTTGCACGGGTATAAACCCGGCGTCTTCTTTAATGACATGGATATAACCGTCCTCGTCGAAATGCGAAGCGCAAGCAAAATACCGGGCGACGCCCTTGTTTCGCGTGACGTCGATCAACCGCGTCCTAAAACCGTAGTGCTGCAGGGTCGCGAGCGCCTTGACGCAATCCCGTTCGTCCCCGCCGTAGTCGCGCGGGCGAGCGATATGAAGGATCTCTTCGAGATTCTCGACGCTATCCCGGTAATAACGGCTCTCCGCCGCAAGCGGAACGCGGCCGATCTCTTCGCGCGTCAAAGCCGGGCGAATATTTTTGTATTTGCGCGGCTCGCCGCGGTAATAAATTTCCATAACAAACCTCCGATCTTTTTCCCTACAACAAACTCAATACCATCAACATAGACAATATCAAGAGCAGGACTGTGTTGTAAAGAAAGAAGTTAGCCAGTTTTCGGTTATCTTTGCGGATAATCACGGAACAAAGCAAATTGATCGCCGTCATCACGAACATAAAGATCGTCGTCGCCATCAAGGCCGACAAAATCTTGACCAACTGCAAGACGATAATGACGACGAGCGCCGCGGCGGCGGCGCCGAAGATAACGAGAATCAATTTTTCCTCGCCGTTGGCTTTATTTTGTTTTTCTTTCGTCATTCGCTCCTTTTTCTGTTCTAACGCGTGTTTCTTTAGCGGTCATACCAACGCGCCTGGGTCGAATACAGGCGGGCGTACTCGCCCCCTTTCGCAAGCAGTTCCTCGTGCCGACCGTCCTCGACGATTCGGCCGTCCTTGAAGACGACGACCCGGTCCGCGAGCGCGGCGACGCTTATCCGGTGCGTTACCATAA
>DGED01000065.1:36507-50194 GCA_002385755.1 Caryophanales bacterium UBA3935
GCGCGGCCGATGGCGATTTTTTGCCATTCGCCGCCGGAAAGATCGATCCCGCCGATGTCCTTTCCCAAAAGCGCCTCTTTGTCGGCCGCCGCGAACCCGGAGAAGGTTAAAGCCTCGGCGATCTTGCCATCGTCGCGAGCCGCGCCAATATCGCCGAGAAAGACGTTATCGCCGACGGTAAAGGATTTAAAACGGTTCGGTTCTTGGAAGACATATGAAAGCGCGCGATAGCGGCTGGCGAAAGATATATCTCCCGCCGACTCTCCGTTTATCAAAATCTCGCCCGCTGCGGGTTGAAGCATCCCGGTGAGGAGTTTTATAAACGTCGTCTTCCCGGCCCCGTTCTCGCCGACGAAAGCCACCTTCTCGCCGCGGCGGATCGTGAAATCGACGTTTTTTATCCGATAGATATCGGTAAAGGGGTAGCGGTATGAAACCTTCCGCGCTTCCAACTTCTCGATCGAAAGCGGGTCGGGGGCGTCCTCCGCGCCCGTCGGTTGCTCGTTTAAATCGATAAACTCGAAAAACTGCGCCGCCTCGTGCTTTTTGGAAAGAAAATTGGCGATGGCGCTAAAAAGCCGGCCGGTGCTGTGCATCAGCGTCCCGTTTAAGGCCAGGACGGCGCCGAGCGCGCCGACCGAGAGTTCCCCCCGCGTCAACAAAATAATCGCAAAGACATTCGCGGCGAGCGTGACGATATTGCTTATGAAACTGCTCGCCGTGTTAAGCAAAAAAACGTTGAACTGATTCTTCTTTTCCTTTCGGAGATATTCGTCGGCCAAGGTTTTCCACTTATGATAGAAAAAATCATGAAGATTGAGCGCCTTAACCTCGATGGCCGAAAGGTCGAGCATGACGTTTTGGTAATATCGCGCCTCGCGCAAAATTTTCGAATGATCGCGCGTGAACTTAAAAGTTAGCTTGTTTCCGACATACGTCGTGTAAAGAGTAGGCAGCGGCGCCGCCAAAACGATTAAACACAAAATCGGGTGATAAATATACAACGAGGCGGCGACGGCGAGTACGGAGACGATCTTCGCGATGATGACGTATCCTTCGATGATGACTCCTCTTTGGAGCGAGCTCCACTCGCTGCCCATCGCGTCAAAACTGCGCTTAATAATATCGTTTATTTTCGGCGCTTCCATATAATCGGGATAAAGCCGGGCGATTTTTTGATATAGTTTGGCGCGGAACTTTTCCTGCAGGCGGTGATCCTGAACCTTGCTTAAGCGTTCGATATCCTCGCCGCCGTAAAGGTAGCGGTTGAGGAGACGCTCCGCGAAGCCGATCAGCCAGTACAACGTCGCAAGGCCGGCGAGCGAGAGCATTTGCGGGAGGGTGACGTCGATCGCGCCGGCGCGGGCGTTCGCGGCGTCGATATATTTCCCCCAAATAAAAGCCAGGGCCGGTTGCAGGAGACTTAAGAAAACGGCCAGGCCGAGAAAAACGCCGCACATCGCTTTCGCCGAGCCGAACACGTAGACGAAAAGCCTCGTCAGGAAGGGCAACCGCGCCGCGTTTTCCTTCAAAATATCGCGTTCGAAAACGGCGGTATTATCGTCGTGTTTGATTTCATATGCCGGCTGCGGCGCTTTATTATCCCCCGCCATCGTTATCTCCCCCTTCCTTTATATACCACTTCTTCTGCGCGTTAAACATTTCCGCGTAGATCCCCGCTCGTCCCATCAATTCCTCGTGCGTTCCCGACTCCGCGATTTTCCCGTCGCTGATGACGAATATCCGGTCGGTAATCATCGTCGAGGCGAGCCGGTGAGTGATGAAAAGCGCCGTTTTCCCCTCCGCCATCATGGCAAACTCGCCGTACAGCCCGGCTTCCGCGACCGGGTCAAGCTGGGACGTCGGCTCGTCCAAAAGCAAGACCGGTTTGTTTCCCATGAAGGCGCGGGCGAGCGCGATCCTTTGCCATTCGCCGCCGGAGATATCGACGCCTCCCGAAAAGTCCCGGCCCAACAAGGTATCGTAGCCGTCCGGAAGATTCCGGATAAAGCCGTCCGCTTTCCCTTTGAGCGCGGCGGCCTTGATTTTCCCGTCGTCGGAAAGGTTGTCGATATCGCCGATGCCGATGTTTTCCCTGACGGTAATACTGTAACGGAAGAAATCCTGAAAAACCGGTCCGAAAATTTTCGTCCGCTGGCTTAGCGGGTACGAGTCGAGATTCCTACCGCCGACCAATATCTCGCCCTGATCGGGCGTGAAAAGCCCGAGCAAAAGCTTTATCAGGGTCGACTTCCCGGCGCCGTTCTCGCCGACAAGCGACGCTTTCTCTCCGGCGCTTATTTTAAAGGAAAGACCCTTTAAAATATCCCTGTCCGTCCCGGGGTAGCGGAACCAGATGTTTTTAAACTCAATATCGTATTTTTCCGGCAAAATCCCCGCCGGCGGCGACGGCTCGTCCGATAGATTGAAAAATTTATCGTAATAGTCGTAAGTGTTAATGTGAAAAGGAGCCCACTTGAAGATAAAGGCGCAACCGGAAAGATTGTCATAGATTTCGCCGAATAAAAGCGAAGAGACGGCGATGAACAACCCGACCGTTATTTGCCGGTCGACGAACAAAAATAGAAGGATAATAACGTTCGCGAGCGAAGCGAACCGCGTCAGATTCCCGCTCGTAAGGATCCGCCTTAAATTTTTAAAATAGTAACGCTCGTATTCGCGGTTGCGCTCGTTCAGCCGTTTTTTATAGACGTCGATTAGGTAATCGGCGTTCCCGAAAGCCTTTAGTTCCTTGGAGTACCTCCGCGACCGCAGGTATTCCCCGAGAATATCGTACTTTCTTTCCTTTTTCCAGTATTTCTCCATCTCCCGATAGATATTGTAGTTAATCCGGGACTGGACGTAAGTCTCGATAATAAAAGGAATTAAGACCGTTAGAATCAGCCACCATTTGATGCCGATAATATAAGCAAGCGAGCCGATGCTCGCGACGAGGGAAATAAGCCAATAGTTCACGTACATCGGCCAAAGATGCCGGGCCGCGTTCTCGGCGCGATTGTAGGCCTTATCGATAATTTCCGCGGTCGCCTCATTCTCAAAATGCTCGTACTTCATCGTTTTAAGTTTTTGAATCATCCTGGCCTTATAAGTCGTCCGTAAGATTAGCATCGAACGGGGATTAACGTAATTCCATATGATACCGCTCGCGATATACGGCATAATGGCAAGAATGACATAGAGAACTAAAAAAATCGCGTAATCAGCAAAAGTCATCGCCCCGGAAGCCACGGCTATCCCGCCGTCGATAATGTTTTTTCTCACGTATATCATCGCGGGCGTAATTAACCCGGAAGCAAGCGAAGCGATGAAAGCTATAATAACCATTATCGGCGCTTCCGAGAACATAATCCCCAACAAATCTTTATACGCCTTCCAAATCCGTTTCATGATCTTCTCCTTGATTTACTATGAATCATTATACAATATTTGCGGGAAAATGTAAATACGCGAATGATTTTGCCGGGAAAGGCGGGATTTTGTTCGAAAAACCTTGTCTCTTAACGCGTTCTTTGCATAATGTAGCCAGTTTCAGGCAAAATATATATAAAGGAGGATACGCGATGAACGAGAAAAACCAAAAACGGGAACTCACTTACAACGAGGCTAAGGCGCTTTTGGAACAAATGTACGCCAAGGGCGACGTCGAATTCGCGAAAGATATGTGGGGCGGCCAAAAACAAGAAAAAGAGCGACAACCCCAGCAGCAGTCCCAACAAAACGCGCAAGATAATCAACCGGAATAAACTGTTGAGCAATCGACAGTTTTTTCTTTATTGCGAAGCGAAAATAGATTTGCGTTTCCGGCGATAAATTCCCGCCCATTTGATATAATAATAACCAAAGGCAATTTGCCCTAAATTATACTCAAGGAGGATTAAATGAGCGAACTTATTGATAATAATAAATTCCGGCAGGAAAAACTTAAAGAGTTAATCAAGTCCCTGCATGACGGCAGGCCCGTCGACGAGGTTAAGGCCGAGTTTAAAAAACACTTTTCCGACGTCACGACGGCGGAAATCTCGCAAATCGAGCAACTTTTGGTTAAGGAGGGAATGCAGGTCGAGGAAATCCAGCGCCTCTGCGACGTCCACGCTGCCGTCTTCGAAGGCTCGATCAGCGACATTCATTCCCTGAAAAATTACCGGAAGACCGCCGGTCACCCGGTAAACATCTTCCTGGAGGAAAACAAGGCGATCGAGAAATTGATCGACGAAGAAATCCGCCCGGCGATTGATAAGTATCTTGCTGGACGCAATCAAACTAATCTTCTCGCCCTGCTAAAGGCCGCGTTTAAACTAAGCGATATTAACATCCATTACGGCCGTAAAGAATACCTCTTCTTTCCCTACCTGGAAAAATACAAGATAACGGCTCCGCCCAAGGTAATGTGGGGCGTCGACGACGAGATCCGCGCCGAAATCAAAGAGTTTCTTAACTATCTTCAGGAAAAAGAAATCGACGCGGCGGAACTCAAAAGCAAGTCCGAGCGCGTCTTCCAAAAAATAAGCGACATGATTTTTAAGGAAAATAATATCCTCCTTCCGCTGATGGAAGAGACCTTCACCTTCTACGACTGGATAAAAATTGACGAGGCTTCCCCGGAATACGGGTATTGTTTGATCAAACCGACGCGAACCTGGAAAGCGGAAAAACCGTCTCCAGCCGAAGATAAAAAGCCGGAAAAACAAGCGAACGCGCCGATCGGCGCGATTATGTTTGACGCCGGCAGCCTGACCCCGGAGGAGATTAACGCCATCCTAAATACCGCGCCTTTCGACATGACGTTTGTGGACGCGGAGGACAAAGTGAAATACTTTACCCAAGGTAAGGAAAGAATATTCGACCGCCCGCTGACCGTTATCGGGCGTTCCGTCGAACTTTGCCATCCGCCGAAAAGCGTCCACGTCGTTAACGAAATCGTCGAGAATTTCCGCGCCGGGCGCCGCGACGTCGAGGAATTCTGGATCAAGCGGGGCGAGCGTTACGTTCATATCCGTTACTTCGCCGTCCGCGACAAAAACAACAAGTATCTCGGCACCTTGGAAGTGACCCAAGACATCGCCCCAATTCAAAAAATCGAAGGCGAGAAAAGACTTTTGGACAAATAAACGCCAAACCGCTTTTTCACAAATCGAAAAAGCGGTTTTTTATTGACACAAAAAAAGCGTTGACCAAGCAACGCTTTCGGGTTTATAAGATATTTATCTTTTTTTCCCTTAAGATTTTCAAGTGCTCTTCCGGCCAAATCGAAGCCTGGACCTCGCCGATATGGATCTTCTCAAGCAACACGAGGCACGCGCGCGATTGCCCGATTCCACCCCCGACGGTAAGCGGCAGGCGGCCGGCTAAAACATCCTTATGATACGGTAAGTCCAGCCGCTTTTCCGCGCCGGCCAGGGAGCTTTGCCGGAGGAGGGTTTCTTTATCGACGCGGATTCCCATCGACGATAACTCGACGGCCTGGGAAAGCGGCGGGTACCAGATGAGAATATCGCCGTTTAACGTCCAGTCATCGTAGTCGGGCGCCCTCAGGTCATGAGGCCATCCGTCCCCAAGCCGGTGACCGATTTCGGAAATGAAGACGACGCCGCGCTCGCGGCAGATGGCGTCTTCCCTTTCTTTCGGCGACAGGTCGGGATAACGGGCGCGAAGCTCCTCGGAAGAGATAAAATAAACGTCGTCATTGACCGGCGCGCTCAGGGCGGGGAACGCGGCGGAAAGGACGGCCTTGGTTTCCTTCAGGGTCAAGACGATTTTTCTTACCAACTTCTTCAGGTATTCCAAGTCGCGCTCTTCCCGGGTAATGACGATTTCCCAATCCCATTGGTCGACATAAATGGAATGGAGATTGTCCAATTCCTCGTCGCGCCGGATGGCGTTCATGTCGGTATAAAGGCCTTCCCCGGGCTTAAACCCATAACGGGTCAGGGCGAGCCGCTTCCACTTCGCGAGCGATTGGACGATTTCCGCCGTTTTGCCGGTGGCCTTGATCTCGAAGCTGACCGGGCGTTCCACGCCGCTCAAATTATCGTTAAGACCCGATTCCGGGTAGACAAAGAGCGGAGCCGAGACCCGCGTGAGATTCAGGTTTTTGGCCAGTTTTCTTTCGAATGTATCTTTCGCTAACTTTATCGCGACCTGCGTCTCACGGATGCTTAAGCGGTCGCGATAATCTCGGGGAATAATTAGGCTCATAATGTAATCCGTTATCGTTTCAGACTGGGGAGGCTCGCGGCGGCAATCGCCTGGCCGACGCGCCGGTTCTTTTCTTCCGGCAAATGGAATTTAATATGACGGTGCTCGGGAAATTCATCGTAAAGCGTCTTTTCCGCCCATTCCCGGATCAAGTTTCCGCCTTTTCCGCTCGTGACCCGGCCCAAAAGCAAGACATGCTTAAGGTTGTAGAACCGGGCGTAATACGCGATCGTGTAGCCGAGATAGATGCCGATGTCGGCAAAAACCCTCTCCGCTAAAGCGTCGCCCGCGTCGTTTAATTTTTGGATTTCTTTTAATTTTTGCGCGGGGGAAAGGTCGGGCTTGAAGCGATAACCTCCGGCTTCCGCGAGTTTAATAACCCCGTCTTGGGAGAAATACTTGACGCCGCAGCCGACATCGCCGCTCCATTCGTCAATCATGCTGTCTTTATTGAAATCTACGGGCACAAAAGCAAGTTCGTTAAGCCAGCCGGTCAAATTACCGTTCTCGTTGGTATAGCCGGCCGCTTCCGAAGTCCCCATCGCGATTCCGAGGATTTGCGTGTCGTTAAGTTCCATCGCCCCGGCCAAGGCGGCGACGTCGCCGTCGTTGGCGACCCTGAACGGGATATCCGCGCCGAAAGTTCTCACGATATCGATATACATATTTTTAACCTTGGCGTCGTACAATTCGTTCGGCACCTTCAAGAAGAGCGACGCCATCATGACGCGGTTGTCGACGTAAATACCGGCCGACGAGACGCCTATGGCATCGACCCGGGGCATATGGCTCGCGGCTGTCCGCATCGCCTCCATAATATGCTCGCGATGGTATTCCGGATCGCTGTTAATTTTCGGGTACCAAACCACTTCCTCGCTGTAAACGACTTCCCCGTCGATAACAGCGGCGACTTTCCGGTCGCTCCCGCCGGCGTCAAATCCGATCCGGCAGCCCGACAAGTCTTTTTCGAGGACGATTACTTCTTGGTTAAGCGGCGGGACTTCATGATAATCCGCTTTCAGCACGGTAAACTCGTTTTCATAAACATGGCTCATGAACAGCGCGTCAAACTCGCGATTACCGCCTTTCGCGTAATCGGCCTTTAGCCGCTCGTACAAATAATTCGATCCGGCGATATATATTTTATACCCGCCGGCAATCCACAACAATGATTTTACGATCCTTTCCACAATCTCGTAATTTTCCTCGTCAAAACCGGTATTATCGGCGAAAACATCGAGTTCGTACCGGTAATTGTAACCCTTGTTTCGCTCGAGGCAAATCACGAGTTTTTGCTTTTGCGTCGCTTTGCTTACTTTCTCCTCATACTCCCGAAGTTTTAAAACAATCGGGGAAAAATCCGGATCGAGCTTCGGAACGTACTTCATCTATTGCACCTCTTCTCTATTTAATTGATTTCTTTGATTACTACATAATATTCGTCGCCGTTATCGGTCTTCACCAAAACACGATCGCCGATCTTATGGTTTAAAATCGCGGCGCCAATCGGCGACTCGTTTGAGATCTTACCGGCCAAGGGATCGGATTCCAAACTGCCGACGATGGTGAAAGTGTCGGTCGTTTTATCCTCGTATTCCAGAACCACGGTCTTACCGAGATTGGAAGGCGAGGATTTATCAAACGCGATAATCTCGGCGTTTTTAATGATGTTTTCCAATTCCTTAATCCGGTTTTCGACCCTGGCTTGCTCGTCACGGGCATTGTCGTAATCGGCGTTTTCCGAAAGATCGCCCTGAGAGCGCGCCTCCCTTAGAGATTCAATAATTCTAGGCCGTTCTTTTTTTATCAAGTTTTCTAATTCTTTTTTATATCTTTCCAATCCCACCGGAGTTAGCTGATGCTTTCCATTCATAAAAAAAATCCTCCCACTAGTGAATTTTAAGATATTATAACAAAAATCGGACGAATAAGCAAGATAATATTTCTTTATCCGCCGGTATTTTTTGACAACATTTTACAATAATAATATTCCCCGTATTTAACTTTGGAACGGACGATAGCCTAATCGACCAAGCGGATCATGTCGGGATAACGAACGGGAAAGGGGACTTTCATACGGATTATCTGCCTCGGATGCCGAGCGGCGTCCAAAAGGCGCCCTTCCTCGTCCCATATATCGCCTACAGTTATTCTCGCGTTCGCAAGCCGCGGGCCGAAAAACTCGAGCGCGTCGCCCGGGGCGAAATAATTGCGCTGTTCGATAACGGCGACGCCTGTTTCGTTGTCGTAAGAGCGGACGATTCCGACGAAAGTTTTCTCGCTTTCCGACTTGCCGGCGTACAATTGCCCGGCGGCGCCCGGGTGACCGAAGAAAAAGCCGCTTCCCGTTTCCCGGTTTTCCGCCTTCGCAAGTTCGCTTTCGTAATAAGCGTAATCGGCGATTTCCCCGTTCTTTAGGTATTCGTCGATCAACCGCCGGTAGGCGCGGACAACGGTCGCGATGTAGTGAACCGATTTCATCCGTCCCTCGATTTTAAGCGACTTGACGCCGGAGTCGATTAAAGCGCCGACGGCGCGCAAACCCGACAAATCCTTCGAGCCCATTAAAAACTCGCCGCCGCCCGGCTCGTCAAAGAAATAACGCCACCGGCAGGAATGGGCGCAGCCGCCGCGATTGGCGTCGCGGCCGGCAAGATAATTGCTTAAGACGCAACGGCCGGAATAAGCGACGCACATGCCGCCGTGGATGAAAACCTCCAATTCGATATCCGTGTTTTCTTTGATTCGCTTGATTTGTTCAAGCGTCAGCTCGCGGGCGAGAACAATCCGGGAAAAGCCGCGCGACTTGTAAAAGTTCGCGGCGCGCGAATTCGCTACGGAAGCCTGCGTGCTAAGATGAATCTCAAGTTCGGGAGCGACCCGCCGCGCCACGGCGGCGTATTCCAGACTGGTGACAATCGCGCCGTTAACCCCGATACCTGCGAGCTCGCGCGCGTAATCCGCGAACCCGCGCATATCCTCGTTATGAGGAACGATATTTACCGTCACGTATACTTTCGCCCCGCGTTCGCGGGCAAAGCGGCAGGCTTCCTTGATATCGTCCGAGGTGAAATTACTCGCCCGGGCACGGAGGCTGAATTTTTTCCCGCCGATATAAACGGCGTCGGCGCCGTATAATATCGCGATTTTAAGTTTTTCCAAATCGCCTGCGGGCGCCAAGAGTTCGATCATAACGCCTCGCCCCCTGGCAAAATCTCATCCGACCTGTACCCGGCCTTTAAATCGGGATAAATCCTCGCGAGTTCCAAATATAATTCCCCCGCGCGGTCGGGCTCGTTTAAGAGTCCGCGGTATAGCGCCGTAACGGCGGCGAGTTCTTCTTCCGGGATAAAAGCGCCATTAATCCTGATAAAGCGCGGAAGCTGGGAAAATGCCAGAAGCTCGCGGAAAATGGCAATCCGGTAGCCGGTAAAAATCAGGGAGCAATGCTTTGATTCATAGATAATATTTCCCCCGGACCGAGTTTCCTCCCTGATTTGATAGGGAACCCCCGTCCTAAAGTTTGCGCCGGAGTAATCGCCATACGCGGTAAGCAAAGGCCGGCGCGAATAAAAAATCCGGCGATGACCGTAGACTTCCAACACGGCGTTTCCGGGGGCGACGATTCGTTCCATGTCGCCGCGGGAAACCTCGTTGCTTACGGCTACGAGGCCGTCCCATTCGCGGTGAATTTCCGCGTCGCGGTAATTGGTAACCAAAGTTTTCGGGTCATAAATCAGCCGGACCGGCGGCTTGTTTTCAAGATACCATGCTAAAACTGCGTAATCGCCGTAAAGAAAATAATCGACCCCGAGACCGGTATAAAAAGCGAGACTCTCGTCAAGGTCGTCAAGTTCGTTCTCGTCAACAATCTTATCCACATTTACAATCGCGAGTAATCCCTTGTCTTTGCATTCCCTGACCCGCGTGGCGATATCCCCGCGCGAGGCGGGAGCGACCGGATGGAGGGAGAAATCGGGATCGGCAAACACAAAGCCGTCGCAAGCAAGCCCGACCGGGCTTGAGGCGGCGTTAACGTCAACGATAATCCTCGTCATTTCTCGATCCTCCGGCTTACCGCAAAACCGTCGCCAATAGCGAAAAAGCGCGTTTGAAACTCCTTGTTACGGGAGAGCCAACGATTGAATTTATCGATTTTTTCCGTAAGGTGCTTAAGGTCACGGCTCGCGATAGTTTTGCTTTTCCCGACAAGACCGTGGAAGAGTAAATTATCGGTAAGTATCAGTCCTCCCGGGGCCAGTTTCTCCTTGTATTTTTCAAAGTAATTTATATACTGGGCCTTGGCGGCGTCTATAAAAATCATATCGTAGTCGGCGGCCAAAAGGTCCGGGTCAAGTTCAAGGGCGTCGGCGCAATGCACGTTGACGCGTTCGGAAAGATTCGCGGCGGCGATATAATCGACGGCTCGTTCGCACAAGGCGGGGTTTCGCTCGATCGTGTCGATTTTCACCACCGGGTCGCGAAGGGCGATATTGATTACGCAATAGCCGATCGCCGTCCCAATTTCTAAAAATCTTTTAGGCTTAACTATATCAACCAGCAACAGTATCATAGTCAAGCCTTCGTCGTTTACAATCGGTATTTTATTGTTTTTCGCGTATTTTATCATCGACTTGATGACCCTGTTTGTAGGCAAGGTGTTCAAGCCAGCAATATACTCGTTCATTATTTTCACCTGAATTATTATATAACAAAAACCGGGCAAATGCAAGAAATTAGCGGCGGTAATAGGCAAGCGCTTCTTTGTATTTCGATGTCTTGCACAGGTACTCGATATAATGCTGCTCGTAAATCTTGTCATATAGATGGTGGGTGTAATTTTTGTTGTAAGGAATAACTTTAAACCGGAGATGCTCGATTAAATTATATTTTCTCTCGGTTTTATATTTCAATAACATGAAATTAATAAAAACCTGGTGAATCGTCTCGTCTTTTTCAAAAATATATTTCTCGGCGATTTCCGTCGCTTTTTTGATATATTCCGGGCGATTCAGCCGGTCAGCCGCGTAAACCAAGAGGGCTATAAAACGCGCCTCGCCAAACAATTCCTTTTTCAATACTTCCTCATACACCGCGAACCACGCTTTCCCCTTAAGCATGATCAACAACTTCCAATAGATGATATCAAAATAGTAGTCGTCGTCATACCTGTGATTGCCGATCTCGCGCAATTCCTCGACGATTTCCGGGTAGTATTCGCTCGCCTGAACGTCAAGCATCATCAGGCGGATAATGACTTGGCGTTGGTTTGGATAGCCAATATTATAATTTCCCATTAACAAATCATAATAACGGAAAAACTTTGGGTATATTTTCAAATTATAAGCGCAAATATAATGTTGCTCGAAAATCAGCCAGTTCATCTCCTGGTTTTCAAAATCGTTGTTTTCTAAGTATTTGAGATACTTGTAAGCTTGATGATACTGGTATGTTTGCAGGTAATACTCGATTACCAGAAACATAAAAACGCCGATGTCCTCCCTTAACATCGTTTCCTTGATTTTATCGATCGTCGCGATTGTTTCTTTAAAATTCTGGTAATCGCGTTTAACCAAATAATAAAAGCACTTAATCAAGTAGTTTTGCACGTTAAAAAGAGAATCGTCAATCATTTCAAACAAATTGGCGATTTCGCCGTAATTTTGGTAAAGGTAAGCCTTTATCGTCCGGTTAACGCCGTTCTCAATTATATTTATACCGACTTTATCAAAGTCGAGATTAACTTTCTCGAAGATTGCTTTGATATATGATTCGTCAGCGACGATCGCGTTGCGTTCCAACTTGCATAAGTAACTAATCGAGCAAATCCCGTGCGCCATTTCCTGCAAGGTGAGTTTCCGCTTATGGCGTTCATGTTTAATAATCTGCGAATAAAGATAATTGCGGTTAATTTCCTTTTTGTCGTTTTTCAGCACGGCGAGTTTTTCGATCTTTGTAATCATACTTAATTCCTCCCTATAGCTTTAAATTGCTAAACTTATTTGATTAGATTTTACTACAAATTTTACCATTTTTCAACATCTTTTTCTTGAAAAAATTCCGTATTTTTCCAGGGAACTTATAGTGAACAAAAAAAGACAGCGCGAGCTGTCAAATTCTTAAAACGAAGGCAAACTTCTTGAGTTCTTTAAGCGCGGTCTTATAAGCGGGATAAAACTTTTCCAACAGGCGATAAAAATCCTTTCCGTGATGGGGATGGAAGAAATGAACGAACTCGTGAACGATGACATAACGGATCGAATTCCAGGGAACGTGCACGAGGAGCTCGTTTAGCGTGATTCTTCCCGTTTTCGCGTTACAGCTCCCCCAACGCGAGCACATCTTCCGGAAGGTAAGACGCACGTCGGTTTTATTGAAAATGTCGGCGAACCGGGAAAACTCGGTCGCGATTTGCCCGCGCAAGGTTTTCCGGACCCGGTCAAGCACGCGGTCAAGCGAGCCGGTAATATAAAGAGTATTCCCATCGATATAAAAGGGCTCGGGGCCTTTGGATGAGGCAATATTAAAGAGATTTCCGAATAGCCAAACCTTCCGTCCCGCGGCGACGTCGCGAATATGCATGTTGCCGATATTGATTTCGTTTTTGCGGACGACTTTGTCGATCCAATCCTTTTGTTTGTATAATTGCGAGATCGCTTGTTTTCGGGAAAAGACCAGGGGGTAATGGAGCGCGATGTTGTTATTCACGTCGACTTTAATAATTACTCTTTTAATCTTTTTCGGAAAGAGCGACACCGCGTATATTTTGCCGTCAACTTCAATCGTGTATTTATCTTCCATAATCTTTCCGCTTTCTCTCATGCAAATAACCCGATAACCCACACGGCAATATCACCAAAAACCTTGAAAAATCCATCGACGGTCTCTTGTAAAAACGTATTAAAAATTCCCGACGCAAGCAAGACCAATAATAAAATCATGCCGAATATTTCGTACTTGAGATATGTAAAGTAATATTTCTCGGGAATCAGGGCGCCGATAAGTTTCGAGCCGTCAAGCGGCGGAATCGGAAGCAAATTAAACACCCCGAGACCAATATTTATAATCGTAATATTATACAATAAATGATGCAGCCATGAAGTCCTGGGAGCAAAAAAAAGCGCCGCGACGAGTAGAATCCGGAAAATCAGGGCGATAATAAAATTTGCAATCGGTCCGGCTAGCGCCACAAAAACCATCCCCAGCCGCGGGTTGCGGTAATACTCGGGGTTAACCCGGACCGGCTTGGCCCAGCCGAAACGGAAAACAATCAGGCAAAGCGTCCCGACCGGGTCAAGATGCCTGAACGGATTCAGCGAAAGCCTTCTTTCCGACTTTGGCGTCGGGTCCCCCAACCAATAGGATACGATACCGTGCGCCAACTCATGAAAGACAATGGCGATAATGACCGCCGGCACTATATAAATTAATTCATCAAAAGACATCAAACTCACCAGCTTTTTATGCTATT
>DGED01000065.1:50358-57827 GCA_002385755.1 Caryophanales bacterium UBA3935
TATTATACCACAATTTCCGTTTTAGTTACAATTAATAAATAAGGAAAGCTGATGATAATTGGTTTAATTGAAATCAATACCGCGGAGCCGAGATCGATGATAGAGCTAACCTCTTAACCAAAATTTCCTTTTTCCATCAATATGCGGTTTTTCTGATACCGGCAAACAAGTTTTTTTAACGCTATCTGCCGGTTGCGCGCGTGATGGGTAATGTTGCGATAAAAAAGATAAATAAACAATACCAAAAACGCAAAACTTTTACTCTTAAGGAAAAAATATATCAAACCCGCCAAAGCTAGATTGGAAATGAAAAAGAGCGCTTTTTGTTCCGTAAACGGCTTGTTGATGATTTGCGCGAGAAGCACTTCCGTCGCCTTATAACCGTCAAGCGGGAAAACAGGCAAGATGTTAAATATAATGATGAGAAAATTAAATTTGTAAAGCAGGGATTTCAGGTAATGGTCGCCCGCGTAACGGGAAAGGAATAATATCAAAACATTCGCCGCGACGCCGGAAAGATAAAGGATGAGCTCCTTCAACGCGCCGAGATTTTTAATATCGACTTCCATCAGTCCGCCGACGGCCGTTACGTTGAGTTTTTTCACTTTTTGCTTAAACAAAAAGCAGGCAAGCAAATGACCGGCTTCGTGAAGGCCAAGGACCGCCAGAAACAAAAACAATTCCCGGAATAATCCGGAAAACAAAAACACGATGACAAGAAGCCAAAAAGAGTAATGAATTGATATTTTCATTATATCATTGTCTTCTGTTTATTTGAGGAAAAGATTGACGGGTTCGCTGCCGTCATAGACGTAGAATTTAAAAAAGCAGGCGTCTTCTTCGACCGATGGCGAGCCGATCACCTCGCCGCTGGTGACGATTTTATAGATATTGCAATTGACGTTTTCCAAACCGTCGTAAACGTAGGTATAATCGTCGATTCCCTTGATCTTCAGGCGATATGTCCCGTCCTTGTTCTTCTTGATTTCCACGACCACTCCCGTCTTATACACCTCGACACCTTGAAACTCGTTCACTTCGACGCGAAGGCCGCCGGGGATTTCTTTTCCCGACATATAAAGTTGCGAGACCTCGACGGAAACCGTGTCAGTAATCTCCATCGGCAAGAGAAAGTTATTTTTGCCGTTTATCGCTTTGATAATTTTTAAGATATTGTAATGCTCGCTTAGAGCGTCCCGGACCTTGTCGGCATTTATCATCTTCATTTTTCCGAGAAAAACGAACGCCAATAATAAAAACGTCCCGATCAAAAGTTTATACAGGAAACGGTCGATAATGTTAAGTTCCTTATCCTTCACGTTATCACCCGCTAAATTATATGAAAAACAAACCGAAACTATTATATCTTTTTATGTTCCATAAAACTGTAATAACGGTTCTTGCCGATAATAATATGATCGACAATCAATATCTCGACGATCGCCGCCGCCTTAACCAGGCGAACCGTTATTTCATAATCCTCGTCGCTCGGCTCCGGATTCCCGGAAGGGTGATTGTGGGCGATAATAATGCCTTTCGCGGAAAGTTTCAATCCCCATTTCAGGATATCCCGACAATTAAACAGCGTGTGCGTCAAGGTGCCGATAGAAATCGTCCGCTCGGCGATGATTTCGCTTTGCGAGTTGAGATATACCGCGACGAGATGCTCCTGGTTTAAATGTTGGAGAGAATCTCTCAAATATAGGTAGGATTGATAAGGCGTCTGGACCTTGACTTTCGCGACGCACGGGATATTGATTCGCTTGCCGAGTTCGATCGCCGCGAGCAGCGCCACGGCCTTCGCTCTTCCGACGCCTTTGATTTCCTGCAATTCCTCGACCGTAGCCTCGTTAAGCCGGTCGATTGCGGGATATCGAGCCAAAAGTTCCTTCGCCAAGTCGATCGCGGATACGCTTCTGCTCCCCGTCCGCAGGATTATCGCCAAAAGTTCGTAATTGGATAGCGACTTCACGCCGTTTTTTAGGAGTCTCTCCCTTGGCCGCTCGCTTTCCGGCATCTCCCGTAATAAAAAACTCATAATAACCACCCGTCTTATATATTATCGGTTATTATGAGAATTTCGTTTAGCCAAGATTTTTAACGATTTCCTGGTAAATATTGAGCCTGATTTCGGCGCGCAGGGTCTCGTTTTTCACCCCCGACAAGGCGACGGTCAAAGTATAGGCCTCGAGGCTCGCGGGATTGGAATGAAACTTCTCGGAAACGGCGAATTGTTTTCCCTTCAAGTCTTCAAGCAGGTTCGTCACGCATTCTAGCCAAAATTCGTATTCCGGGGTGTTGTCAAGCACGGCGTTCGGCATGTCCAGGATATATTCCTTTTTTACTATCGGCGAGAACCCCTTATACTCAAAATCGCTTTTTTTGGCGGCGAGATCATCCTCGCTCTCGCCGATGGCGCCGTAAACGTAATAAAACCCTCCGGTATAAACATACACGGAATACAAATCCCTGGCTTTGACGTTCTCGATAATCGCGTTCGCGTCCTCCGCGGTGTCCGCCTTCCCGATTTGCAATAAATAAACGTTGCCGTAGATGGCGCCGGTCTTTTCGTCGTCTTCATTGCTGGGAGGATTGATCTTAATCCGCGTCGATAAAAAAAAGCCGATGATGCAGCCGATAACCATTCCCAATAATACTCCGAAAATATCGATTTCTCTTTTTTTGAACATTTTTCCACCTCGCGCCTATTATAATAATTTGCGAAAGGAAAAAATGTCAAAAAAAGAGAACGGGAATAAAATATATCTTGCGCGCGTATTATTAGGTTTGGCTTAAATTCCCGCATCTTAAGTCCGGCTTTTTAGATAATTATAAATCTCGCTCACGAAAAACAGGCTCCCGCAAAACACGGTCATCGTCCCGCTTTCCGATAGGGCGGAATCGAAAATTTCGCGCCAGTCGATCGCGATGCTTTTTTGGGGGTGCCGGGAAAGCAGGAAAAGGTTTTCCGCTGCGTCGCTGCGAACATATCCGAAACTGGTAAAAACGATCTCGTCCGCGATTGCGTCAAGCGCAGCGATCATCTCCGGCTTGTTCTTGTTGGCCGACGCCGCGAACACCACGCGCAAAAATCTCTCTCCCTTCACGGCGCGCAGAAACTCAACCAGCCGGGCGATCCCGCCCGGGTTATGGGCGCCGTCGAGCAAAACCGGCGGCTCTTTCGAGACAAGCTGCAGCCGGCCCGGCCACTTCGCCTTAAGAAGTCCTTCCCTGATATTATCATCGGTCAGCCTCACGTCGCAATAATCCCGCAGCACTTCCGCCGCCCGCAAAGCCAGGGCGGCGTTTTCCGCCTGGTGAAAACCCAATAAGCTTACTTTAAGGCGGCAGTGATTGCGGAAATCAAATTCCGTCGCCGCGAGCGTCGCCTTGACGTTTTTTATCTCCGCGGGCGCAACAAGATGCAAAGGGCTCTCCTTCGCCCGGGTCACGGATTCGAATAAATCGAGCACCTCGTCGTTTCGCGTCGCGACAAGCGGCGCCCCCGGTTTTACGATTCCGAGTTTATTGCCCGCGATTTCCCTGAGCGTCGAGCCGAGAATTTTCTCATGATCGAACGAGATGCTCGTTATCACGGAAACGAGCGGCGTGATGATGTTTGTGGCGTCAAGAAGGCCGCCGAGGCCGACTTCGAGGATAACGAAATCAAGCTCGGGCAACCGGGAAAAATAAATAAAAGCCAAGAGCGTCACAAATTCGAAAAACGACGGTCGCGGGATGCCGGCCTCGTCCATCATCGGGTATTTCGCGATAATATAATTCGCGAGCTCAAGCAATTCCTCGTCGCTGATATAACGGTCATTATAAGCGATTCTCTCGTTAAAAACATCGACATAGGGCGAGATAAACGTCGCGACATTATATCCCGCCGCCATCAATATCGACTTAAGAAAACTCACGGTCGAACCCTTCCCGTTCGTCCCGCCGACATGGATATATCTTAGGCCTTCCTGGGGATTCCCGTAGATCTCGCAAAGCCGCCGCATCCGCTCAAGCGATATTTTCGGTACGAAGCGCTTTTGCGATTCAATCCATTCGATTAAATTTTTTGCGTTTGTAAACATTTTTCTCCCTGTTCTTTGCAATGTTCAATGATTCTTCGATGAAAACGGATAAATATATCGAAGTCTTCCGCGTTCGGTTTCTTGGCGATTCTTTCTTCCAGGAACCCGCAGAACCGATATAATTTTCTCGAGCCGATATTGAGCGAGACGCCCTTGATTTTATGAATCACGGCGCCGATCGCCGGAAATTCTTCCCCGGCAAGGTAACCGCGCAGCGTTTCTTCCAGGTTGCCGTAAGCTTTAAGATAACGCTTAAGGATATTGCCGTACACGCGGTAATTACCGTTAAGATAAGTAAGGGCAAGTTCCGGGGAAAATTCCTCCGTAACCGGCAACCTTAAAATTGCCCCGGCAATCGCCTTTTCCGGCGGCGGCGAAAGCGGCAGGGCGGCTCCTCCCGGCAATATCGCGACCGCTTTTTCCGCATCGACGATAAGATCAAGAAACTCGCGACCGGAAAACCGGGCGAGAGCGTCCCGATTTTCAAATCGGTAAACGCCATACCCTACCGCTTTGAGACGCCGGGGAAGATCTTCCCCGGCGCCAATAACGGCGATACTATAATCGGTCCCCATATTCCACCTTCCTATTTTTCGTATTCGCTAAGCAACCTTTCGATTTCTTCTTTTTGTTTCAAGTAATCGGCGAGTTTTTCCCTTTCAATCGCGATCTTATCCGCCGGCGCTTTTTGAATAAACTTCTCGTTCGAAAGCAAACTCCGGCAACGCGCGATTTCCGCTTCCGTCTTTTCAAGGCTCGCCCTTAGTTTCGCCTTTTCTTCCTCAATGTTTACAAGCTGGGCCATGGGAACGGCGACGGTCAAGGCCGGGTAAACGACGAGCGCCTTGCCGGTCGTCTCAATCGCTTTCCCGCCAAAAGTAATCTCGCGGTAGTTCGCGAACCGCTTTATAAAAGGAAGATGCGCTTCGATTAAGGCGACTGTCTCTCGATCCCGCGCCTCGATTTCCAAATCGACGGGCTTGTGGTAAGAGACGTTCTTCTCGGCGCGGATGCCGCGGACGGCGGTAATGATATCATAAATAATCTCGGCGCGGCTCGCGTCGGGAAAATCAAATTCCGGACGCGCTTCCGGCCAGGGGGCGACCGTGATGCTTCCCGGGTTAAAACGTTGGTATATTTCCTCGGTCACAAACGGCATGATCGGGTGAAGCAATTTCAAAACCGCGGTCAAGACATAAGCCAGGACGGCGCAGGTAGATTGCATTTGCTTTTTATCATCGCCCGAAAAGACGACTTTCGTTAGCTCGAGATACCAGGAAGCAAAATCATCCCAAACAAATTTATATATCGGCCGCGTCGCTTCGCCGAACTCGTATTTATCAAAGTTTTCGTCGGCCGACCTAATCGTCTCGTTTAGCCGCGAAAGAATCCAGCGGTCAAAAAGCGTGAGTTTTTCCTTCGCTATCGGCCGGCCGTCGTAGCCCGCGGTCGCGAAATTAAGACCGATATAACGCGAGATATTCCAGATTTTATTGATATAGTTCCACGCGGCCTCGACTTTCTCCTCGGAGAAACGCAAATCAAGGCCCGGGGTCGCCGCGGTGCTTAAGAAATAGCGGAGACTGTCCATTCCGTAACGGGCGTGGATATCATGAATCTCGATATAATTACCGAGCGATTTGCTTACCTTCCTTCCCTTTTCGTCGCGGATTAACCCATGAATCAAAACGTCGCGGAAAGGGCGGACGCCAAGAAAATGCTTCGACTGGAAAGCCATCCGCGCGACCCAGAAGAAAATGATGTCATAAGCGGTAACCAAAACGTCGGTGGGGAAATATCTTTCTAAATCGGGCGCCTTCTCGGGCCAACCAAGCGTCGAGAACGGCCAAAGGGCGCTAGAAAACCAGGTGTCAAGAACGTCCTCGTCCTGGACCCACCCTTCGCCTTTCGGGGCCTCGTGACCGACGCGAATCTCGTCGCCGCGATACCATGCCGGGATCCGGTGCCCCCACCATAACTGCCGGGAAATGCACCAGTCCTGAATATTCTCAAGCCATTCCGTGAAAGTCCTCTCAAAACGCTCGGGGAAGAAATGGATCTTTCCTTCCGTCCTCTGCATTTTCAAGACTTCTTCCGCCAGGCGCTCCATGGCGACGAACCACTGCTTCGAAAGGCGCGGCTCGACGACTACCCCGGTCCTTTCGCTGTGCCCGACGGAGTGGATGATCTTCTCGATCTTTTGAAGCAACCCGTTTTCCTTTAATGCGGAAACAACGGCTTCACGGCAGGCGAAGCGCTCCATGCCCTCGTATTTCCCGGCGAGCGCGTTCATCGTGCCGTCCTCGTTCATGCAGTGCGGCATCGGCAGGTTATGCCGGAGCCCGACCTCAAAGTCATTGGGGTCGTGGGCCGGCGTGACCTTAACGATACCGGTCCCGTATTCGATATCGACATAATCGTCGGCGATAACGGGGATTTTCCGGTCGGTTTCGGGAATGATAACCTCCCGCCCGATTAAATCGCGGAAACGCTCGTCCTCGGGGTTTACCATTAAAGCGACGTCGCCGAACATCGTTTCCGGACGGGTAGTGGCGACGGTCAAGCCGCCCTGAGTCCCGTCGGCGAAAGGATAAGTAATATAGTAAAGCGCCCCCTCGATTTCGTGATAGATTACCTCGATGTTGGATAGGGCCGTTTTGCTTTGAACGTCCCAATTGATAATCCGCTCGCCCCGGTAAATTAATCCTTCGTTATAAAGCTGGATGAAGACCTCGTTAACGGCGCGATTAAGTCCCTCGTCGAGCGTGAACCGCTCGCGCGTGTAATCAAGGCTAAGGCCGATTATTTCCCATTGCTCACGGATAAAGGAAGCGTATTTTTCTTTCCACTCCCAACAGACCTCCAGAAAACGCTCGCGACCCATATCATACCGGTTTTGCCCTTTTTTTCTTAGATCGGATTCAACCCGGGCTTGCGTCGCAATACTGGCGTGATCCATCCCCGGAAGATATAAGACGTCGTATCCTTGCATTCTTTTACGGCGGACGAGGATATCCTGAAGCGTCGTGTTAAGGACGTGACCGATATGAAGTTTTCCCGTGATGTTCGGGGGCGGAATCACAATCGTATACGGTTTTTTGTTTTCGTCGCCGGCGGTAAAATAACCTTCTTTAATCCACCGCCGGTATTTGCCTTTCTCGACGGAATTAAAATCATACTTTGTCGGCAAATCTTTTAATTTCATAACGCACCTCCATAAAAAAAAGTCCTTATCATTAGATAAGGACGAAATATTCCGCGGTACCACCTTACTTCGCAGGGAATACAAAAAAATCCCGGCGCGCTCAAATGCCTTTAACGCAAGGCGATACGGGTATTGCTACTAAAATTCGCGATACCGGCTCCAAGGCGACCTTCGCGACC
>DGED01000065.1:58067-70792 GCA_002385755.1 Caryophanales bacterium UBA3935
AGCCTTTGTTTCTTAATTATAAACTATTATATGATAACCACGCGCAAAAGTCAATATTTTTAATAATTATTTAGCGTTTCTTTATTAAGCGCAGTAAAAACTAATTTCATTCACGATAAACATCGCCCGCGATACGCACTTCGGTGCGGGGAGAAAGCGATATTTCAAGGATCTTCACCGCTTCGGGGGCGGTCAATCGCTTATACTGCTGCGAATAGAAACGTTTATTAAACCGTTTTACATACTTCAAAGCTTCATGCGACGATAACCCGAAAAATTTCTTCAAAAGATAGACAATGCGCTCTTCATCATCGCCGTTAACCCAAAACCGATAAAGAATGAAATCATTAATCTCAAACTTGCCGAGAGCGTCTTCGGTTTTTTGATCCGCGCCGGTAAGTTCCGGAGAAACCGGCGCGGAAAGAATCCGGTCCATAACAACCGCCGCTTCCGGAAAGACGGATTTATAGTATTTTACCGTCTCAATTACGACCGTCTTGGTAAGCCCGGCGTTGATGCCGTACATCGCCATATGATCGCCGCCGAAGGTCGACCATCCCAAAGCCATTTCGCTCATATCGGTCGTGCCGATAACCAAAGCGTCATGCATATTAGCAAGATTCATCAGCATATGGGAACGGATCCGGGCTTGGACGTTTTCATAGGTTATATCCTTGATCTTGCCGTCGTGGCCGATGGCGTTTAAAGATCTCTCGACGTCTTGCCCGATCGGAATCTCTTTGAAAGTGACCCCGAGAGCGGCCGCCAAATCGCGGGCATTATTTAAAGAAGCGGGGCCCGTCTCCCGCGACGGCATCGTCACCGCGATAACATTTTTCTTATTATAACCGTAACGGTCAAACGCGTAGCATAACGATAACAAAGCCAAGGTTGAGTCCAAACCGCCGCTTACGCCAATCACGCAGCGCTCGATGCCGATGTATTGGAGTCTTTTAATAACCCCGGCGGCCTGGATATTGATGATATCGCGATAATCGCGTTCCGACTTCGGCGCGAACGGTCTTAATTCCAACGGGTTCTCAAAATCATAATCGTCGCCCCGTTCAAGCTGAAACGGCACGATTCTGATATCGGCGTCACGGGTGAACTCCTGGACTTTTTTGTAATAGCTGTTGTTCCGGCGGAGATGGTGAAGTTTCAAAACGTCGATATCTCCGTAGATAATGCTTGATTCGAGGGTTATCTCGCCCTCTTCTGCTATAATCCGCCCATTTTCCGTAATCAGCTTATGGCTGCTGAAAACGACCTCGCTCGTCGACTCGCTCGCGTTATTGGAAACATAAACGTAAGCGCCGTTAAATTTCAGACTGATACTCCGGGTTAGAATCTCCCGGCGTTCTCTTTTGCCGATGTAGGCGGGCGAGGCGCTCGAGTTGAATACGATTAACGCCCCGTTGGCGTAAAGCGTCTCGTTAGGGGAAATCGGCGCCCACATGTCGGCGCAGACCTCGGCCGCGAACTTCACTTCGCTAGTCTCATCGGAAAAAATTAGCTTCCCGAAAGGGATGTCCTCGCCAAAAAGCCGAATCGACCGCACTTCCTCCGCTAGGTCGCTCCCGCTTTGGAACCAGCGGGCTTCGTAGAATTCGTTCGTGTGCGGCAGGTAACTTTTCGGGACAATCCCCAATATTTTATTTCTCTGCATAACAAAACTGCAATTAAATATCGTGTCGTTCTCAAAGATATAAGACCCGAAAATGACTACCCCGGAAAACGGGTTATTCTCAAGCAGGTATTCGATCGCCTCCAAAGACTGATCGTATAGGTATTTCTGGAAAATCAAATCGCCGACCGAATAGCCGGTAACGCACATTTCCGGAAAACAAACGATCGCCGTCCGCTTCGCTTCGGCTTTTTTCAATAATTCAATCATCGCCCGGACATTGTAGGTGGTATCGCCTAAACGGCTGCTCGGGCAGGCCGCGGCGACTTTTAAGAATCCTTGAGCGTACATATATTACTCCTTATATAGATTGTTTTCTTTTATATATTGTGCCACTTCGGGCAATAAATATTTATCGTCTTTTGTGTTTCGGTAAGCGCTCGCCGAAGCGCTGATTTCTTCGACATCAAGAATAAAAAAGTTATCCCGGTATTTTTTTAAAGAATCGCGCGCGAGAATCGCCTCGATATCGACGCCGGCGCGGGGGATAACGACAAATCTGTTTTCCGCCGCCACCGCGGGAAAATTAATCCATGTTTCGATGCCGGCGAGATTATCGGCGCCGAGCACGAAAACGGGATTATTGAACTTGCGGAGCGAATAATAAGTTCCGGCGTATTTTTTGTCTTTTATTTCGATGTCGCTAACCGCCGACCGCGGGCCTAACCGCCGGCATAAAAGTTCCAGCATCGAAAGACGGTGCCGGTCTTCTATGAGCCCCTCTTTCCAGTAAGCCTGTCCCGTCGGCAAAAAATAAAAAGCGGCGCTTGGATAAGCTGACATTACCTTTTTCGCAATTCGAAAGTGCGCGACGGTCGGGGGATTAAATGACCCGCCGAAGACAATATCCATAATATCATCTCTTTCTAACATTATTTTACCATATTTCCCGCTAAAAGTTAAGAAAAAAATGCCTTCCGGCGCTATTTTCTCATTATCCGCTCCGTAAAATAACGCCCGCGCTCGGCGTAATTATTAAACTGGTCGTAACTTGGCGCGCCCGGGGAAAACAAAACGACGGTTACGTCGGCTAAATGTCGCTCGAGGTCATCCAGCGCCGAGGCAAGGTCGGGATAAATTTCCGTGTCTATTCCCGCGCCGCGGAAAAAACGGGCAACCCGTTCCCGGTTCTCCCCCGACACAACGACGCGCGCCACCGCTTTCAAAGCGCCTACGGGGAGAGAGAAATCCGCTCCTTCTTCCTTTCCCCCGCATAACAATAAAACCCGTTCGTCCGGGAAAACCGCGAGGGCGGCGGCGAGAGCGGCGGGATTCGTCGCTTTCGAGTCGTTATAATGCTTGATCCCCTTAAACGATCCGGCGTATTCGATTCTGTGCGGAAAGGGTCGGAATCCTCTGAAACTTTCCGGCGTGATAACCGCGCCGGGACGGAAAGCAAAAACGGCCGCCATAGCCGCAACCGCGTTCGCGAGATTATGCTTCCCGGCAAGGGGAATCGCGTCAACGTCAAGCAGGCGACTCCCCAGATAATAAATCCCCCCCGCCATGGCATAATAACCTTCCGTTTCCCCCCGGACGGAAAATGGGATATTTATCCCGGGCGAACTTTTTGCGGCGGCGGAAGCAGCCTCGCAATCGGCATTATAAATTAAGACGTCTCCCGGCAAGCGGGCGGCGACGATTTTCTTCTTCGCCGACGCATATTCCAAGAAATCGCGATGCCTGGAAAGATGGTGCGGCGTGATATTAAGCAATACCGCGATGTCTGTCCTAAAATCATGGCAATATTCCAACATAAAACTTGACGCTTCGATGACGATCGGCCGAGATGAATCGGCGAACTCAAAAAGCGGCGCGCCGATATTCCCGCCGAGATCAACGCCCGGCAAAAGGTGGGCGATTAACGCCGCGGTCGTCGTTTTCCCGTTGGTCCCGGTCACCGTGATCGTTTTCCTGCCCGGGAAAAACCGGTAAAAGAGTTCCAAGTCGGACGCGATCCCGACGCCCGCATCGATACATTTTAACATCACGGGATGGTCGGAAGGGAAACCGCCGCTTTTCACCGCGAGCGTGATCTTAGCTAAATCGGGCTCGTCGTTGTATGAAGCGATATTATCATCGTAGATTACGTATTCCCGCCTCAGTTTGCTCAAATACGCGGCTACCGCTCTGTTCGCGCGGCCGTAGCCAAGTAAAAGATATTTGCTCTTAATACCGATACCCCCTACAGGAAAAAGTGATGAGCGAGGGCGACGGCCGCCAAAGCGGCGCCCAGCCCCGCGAGCCAAAAGAGAACGTCGACTTCCCACTCGTTCATCCCTTTGAGCTCGAAATGATGATGGATCGGGCTCATGAGAAAAATTCTTTTCCCGCCCGTCGCCTTAAAATAAATGACTTGGATCAACACGGATAGCCCCTCGATAATAAATACGAGCCCGACGACCAAAAGCAAAACTTCCATCTTCATAAGAATAAACAAATTAACAAGCGTCGCCCCCAAGGCCAAAGAACCGACATCACCCATGAAGATCTTCGCCGGGTTAAAGTTATAACAAAAAAAAGCCAAAACGGCGCCGGTCACGGCAAGCGCAAAAAGCGTGACCTCCGTGTTCCCGGCAAAACGGGCGATAAGAGCGGTCGCGGAAAAGGCGATGATTAAAAGTCCGGCGGCGAGCCCGTCAAGCCCGTCGCTGAAATTAACGGCGTTGGTAAACCCGACAAACAATAGCAAGACCAAAACCCCGTAAAACCATTTTAGGTCGATTTCCCGACCGAAAAGATTAACCGTCGACGTCAATCCTTTGTCAAGAAACAAGTAGAAATACATCCCGGCCCAGACGATTTGGATAAATAATTTAAAATACTTTCCCAATCCTTCGTTGTTTTTTTTCACAACGATTAAATAATCGTCCAAAAACCCGAGCGCGCCGTAAAGAATAGCCGGCATGAATAAGAGCAGCAGGGTGTTTTTGTCGAAGGGCTCGCCGGTAAAATGCAAATAAAGAACGGCGAAAACTATCGATAGAATAATTATCGCCCCGCCCATCGTCGGCGTCCCGGCTTTCGCGTAATGACCTTTCGGGCCTTCCCTCCGGATGCTTTGACCGATTTTAATCCGTCTTAATAGCGGGATTAAAAACACGCACATAAAAATCGCGCAAACAAAAGCCGTTAAAAAAATTTTCACATAAACATTCATAATTTCAATCTCCGAACCGTGTTTTTATCGTTATACGGGATCTTTTTGTCCCTGATAATTTGATATTGTTCGTTTCCTTTCCCCAATACGGCGATAATATCGCCTTTTAACGCCCGTCGGGAAGCTTCGACGATCGCCGTTTCCCGATCGATAATGACGATATAATTGTCGCTTTTTACCCCTTCCAGAATGTCTGCGATAATTTCCTCGGGCGGCTCGAAACGCGGGTTGTCGTTCGTGAAAATCACGAAATCGGCAATCGTCGCGGTAATGTCGCCGATTACCCGGCGCTTGCCCTTGTCGCGCTCGCCGCCGCAGCCGATAACGACATAAAGCTTGTTTTTCTTGACTTTATCAAGAAACTCCAAAACATTCCGCACGCCGTCGGGAGTATGGGCAAAATCGATAACGAAATACCGCCCGGCAACATTTAGCACTTCCATCCGCCCCAGGATATTAATTCGGGCGCTCAAAAACTCGAAAATTTTTTTGGAGAAAAGCGCGAGGACGTCGACGACGGCGATGAAAGCAAGAATGTTATATATATTGAATCTGCCGAGAAGATTGGTCGCGACTTGGAATTTCCCACGCGGAGTATGTATAAAAAATTCCGTTCCATCGATCGTGAATTTCGGATCTTCGAATGTATAATCGGCGTTATTTTCACCGTAAGTCAAAACCCGTCCGCGCGCCAGGCGGTAAAAAAGTTTAAAGTCGCATATCTCGCTATTAATGATGACATAACTTCTCTCGTCAGCCGAACGCAGAAACAAAGCTTTAGTGTATTTATAATCTTCCATAGTCTGATGAAAATCTAAATGATCGCGGGTAAGATTCGTGATCAGGACGATTTTAAACTCCAAGCCGTGGACTCTTAAAAGTTTTACGGCGTGCGAGCTAACTTCCATGATGACGACGGTTACCCCGGCTTTTTTACTTTCCCTAAGCACGCGGTAGATTTCAAGAATATGCGGCGTGGTGTTTTCGGTGAAATAGAAATTGTTCATGATATAAACGCCGTTCGTCCCAATCAGCGTCGCCTTTTTATTAAGCAACTGAAAATATTTATAGATTAACGTAGATACGGTTGTCTTGCCATTGGTACCGGTTATCCCGATTAAAGTGAACTGAGACGAGAGGTTTTGGTAGAATATTTTCGCGGTCTCCGCAAGCGTTTTTTCCACGTCCTCAACAATAATGAAATTGATCCCGGAAAACAACTCGCTTTTGGACCACGGTCGGTCGCTCACGATGGTTTTCGCGCCTTTGGCGATTGCGGATACGATAAAATCCTGACCGTCAAATCTTTCGCCGCGAATAGCGAAAAAAACATCGTTCTCGATAATTTCTCGGGAATCGATTTTCAGGTCATTAACTTGATGATTGTTCTTCAGTTTTTGTTTGAATAGTCTTGATACTCTCATATCCGCTTCCGTCAGTTAATTATATTAATGGAGTATACAAGCTATGAATAAATTGTGTAAAATCGTTTATGTCAGAAAAAAAGCGTTATTTCAATTAGCCTAAATGTTACCAATAGTCTTCTGGAAAAACCAATAGAAAAAAGGCATTTCACATATGGTTTTTGATACATAGTGAAATGCCCTTATAGTTTTATAGGAAATTATGGGTGCGTTTTTATTGGCGATAACACATAGGTGTTTTTTCGCGAGAGTTATCGACTAATTGTTCTCTTAGAAAGCTTAATAAAAAATCATTATTGCATAAGTGAGGCGATTTTGGATTTTTGTAAAACTATTCTATTAACAGTAATAAAAAGACTCGCTATGTAAATTTCGCCTTTTTCTTTAAATTTCTTTTGTTCTTCTCGTCTTTCTCATAAGCATTAATTCGCTTCAGGGAAATAATGATATTTTTGGATGTGCCACTACTTGCGATAGTTTGGTATGTATATGGACTATTATCAGGACAAGGAACCGTAATCTTATTCATATATTTACCTCCGTTATATTTATTCCAAAGGACCTTTTTTGCTTGTACAAGCCGCAAACTCAGGTTATAGCAAATAGTCAATGTCATTTGACTCTCGCGTCATTAATAATTCAATAGTCGGTTTTTGCCATATCCAAGCCGACAATTAAATTCACAATTGCACAAATTCCCGATATTTAACTTCATAATCGCAATAATCAATAGTTTCAAATTACACCTATTACAAATAATTTTACCATTAACTGGTATATTTTGCAATGCATTTCTACAATTTTAAACCCTTAGCGTAAGAGAACGTATCTCATGCGCATTAAAAAGGCTGTGCCCAGTTTAGGACGCAGCCCTTTTGTTAATCAGGGGGAGCCCGTTACTTAGATCGCGGGCTTAATTAGTGTAAAGAATCACATAACCGTCCTGAACTATTTTTTCTCCAGGGTCCGGACTTTGGGCGATAATGACATCGCCATCGCCGATGATTTTTATCCGGTAATGAGGATGAAAACCGATAGTTTTCGGGTTCCGCCCGATATAATCATCTACCGTATACAAGAATTTATCGACCCACCAGCGCGGATCGCGAGGAATGCCTCCCTCCTGCTTTTCAACGTCCATAAGCGAAAGCGAATCAAGCAATACTTCCTTAAGCATCGGCGCCACAATCACTCCCCCGTATTGGATTGAAGTTTTCGGTTGGTTTATCGCGATATAAGCCGAGACCCGAGGATCGTTCATCGGCGCGATGCCGAGGAAAGATAGGATGTATTTCCCCGGGACATAAACGCCGTCGATGGGGATTTGCGCCGTTCCGGTCTTACCGCCGACGCGGTAACCTTCGATATACGCGCTTCTCGCGGTTCCCAAGGCAACTACCCTCTCCAGCACGTCGCGCATCACGGCGCTCGTTTCCTCGCTAATCACCCGGCGAACGAACTTGGTGTCTTGTTGAAAAATGAGGGTATTGGTTCCCGGAATGCCGAATCCTTTTAAGATATAGGGAGTATTCAGGACGCCGCCGTTAACGGCCGCGTTGGTGGCATTAACGAGCTGCAGCGGCGTTACCGTGTTCCCCTGGCCAAATGCGCTTGTCGCGACCTCGACATTCCCGATTTTTTCGGGATTAAAGACGATTCCCGTTGATTCGCCCAAAAGGTCGACGCCGGTTTTTTTCCCGAACCCGAAGGCGTCGATATAAGAAAACAACTTTTCCTTTCCGAGCCGCATGCCGATCGATACAAAACCCGGGTTACATGAATTCTGTATCACTTCTACAAAATTCTGATCGCCGTGCCCACCCGCTTTCCAACAACGAATGCGGGCGCCGTCGATTACGGTAAAGCCGGGGTCATAAAACCGCTCGTTTAAGGAAAAAACTTTTTCCTCGAGGCCGGCGGAATATGTAACGATTTTGAAAGTCGAGCCAGGTTCGAATGATTTCCATATCGGCAAATTACGATTGAAAAGTTCCTGGTCGTACTTTTGATAATTAATCAAATCGAAATTTGGCCTGCTCGCCATGGCGAGAATTTCCGACGTTTTCGGGTCCATCACCAAACCAAAAACCTCGACCGGGTCATACAATGCCGCGGCGTTATCCAATACCCGCTCCAACGTTAATTGCATGTCAATGTCAATCGTTAAATATAAATCAAAACCCGAACCGGGAGGCGTGTAAGTCCCGGTAAGGTCGGGGTATTTGTTTCCGTGGGCGTCGGTGTAGATATTTTGCGAGCCGGGACGGCCCATCAGAAAATTATCGTAGATATACTCGACGCCGGTTATTCCCTGGTTATCGATGCCGACGATACCCAGAACGTGTGAGAGCGTGTTCCCGTAAGGGTAGTAACGGATAACGTCGCTCGAAATATAAACGCCCTCAAGATCGGCCGCAATAATCCTTTTCGCCGTTTCCAGATCAATGTTCTTCCCAGCGGGCTTGATAATCTCGACCGAGACGTTCTTCTTGAAATGATGAGCGATATCTTCTTTTTTCACCCCCAATAAAGAAGCCAACTTCCCGAGGGTATATTCTTTGTCTTTAATTTGCTTGGGTATAATCGATACCGTCGGGGCCAGGGTGTTGCCGACGATTAATTTTCCATTGCGGTCGAAAATCTTCCCTCTTTGGTTGCTGACCGGTATATTGCGCGTCCATAACCGGAACGCCCTTTCAATGTAAATCTCTCCCTTCACCACCTGAACATAGCCGACGCGCAAAGCGACGATCAAAAACATTATAAAAAAAACATATAACAATATGAAAATCCGGTTTCTGACAATCTTCATCATTCACCTCGTTCCGGTATCATTATATGTTTTTTTCCGCAACTCATAACCGTTAAGATATTTGCACAAATCACGCAAATTTTTCAACATTTATGAATATGGTCATAATATCTTTCTTTAGTCAAAATAATTTATCATTTTAATTTTCTTCCATTTATTAGCATAATGTGCTATCATTAAAGAAAAACACCATATTAACTAAAAAAAATTATTATCATTCTAAATCCGAATAAAATGGAGGCGAAAGGTAGGGAGTAGTCCATGGTTACGGAAACTCAAATAAAAACATGTCAAAACGATACCGAAGTCAACGAACATAAAATTCAATCAATATATGATTTTGCTTTAGTGGGAAAAACAGAAAGACTCAACAAATTAATCGAAAAACTTAAAAACATGGCCGAGGAAGAAACTTGGAATCTTGAAAACGAGAATATCCCGAATAAAATATTGCATCATTATTTTATGGGAACTTTTCTTAAATGTCACAGAGAGAATAAAATTATCTATTCCGAGAATAACAAATACTGCTGTTTCAACACGGGATTATTAACAAATCACGGCGAAGACATACTATGTCTATTTGAACCTTCAAAAACAAAAGGAATATTAAAATGGTATTTGGAGGGCTTTCACATCAATTCGGAACGGATAATATTGAAAAATTTCAAACAAATCCCGGAAGTGTGTTGTTATTTTAACGATCCCGCCGACTTATTGTTCAATGTCAAGGCAGACATATGGGTAAATTATCAACATATTCTTGATGACAATTGGGAAGAAAGATTCCCTGACGAACTGCGAAACCTTGGAAAAGACACAATAATATCAATGATGAAAGGCGCGATAGATATAACCAAAAAACGTATTCAAAGAAATCATCGTTTGGTGATTCCGTTGTATTATAAAAATAAAATTACATACCTTTTACCCTTAAAACTAAGAGATTATTACCTTGCTCTCGTTACGGAAAAATTTGATGATGATAAATATCGAGCAAATACAATTTTCACTCCGGAAATGGCTTATATGGAAGCAAGATTGTTAATGAAACCAGAAACAAACTGGTTAACGATATAAACTAAAGAATGCGCTTAAGCATAGTATGCCTAAGCGCATTCTTAATTTTGTTGGTGCACATTTTTGTTAGCGAGCAAGTGTGGACTGGTATCCAAATATGCTTATGTGATTTACATAAAAAAAACATAAGACAGAACAAAAATTGAAATCCGTTCATACTTTTTTGTTTCCGTCATATGTTCTTTCCATAACTAATAGCGATAGGGCGATTACTTTTTCGGACGCGGGGCAATGGGTTTTGGTAATGGTCTAAAGTTACTCATAACTACCTCCTATAGTTTCTCTAAAATTCGCATTTTGGCGCTGCGGGCGCGACGGTTAACAGAAATCTCCATTTCGGTTGGTACAATAACGCGTCTATTTACCAAACGGTATTTACGAATAATGTCTTTTTCTCTTACTGGCAAATCCTTTGGGATCGCCGGTTCCGTGTAATTGCGATAGATTTGTTTTACGATTCTGTCTTCCAGGGAATGAAAACTAATGACTACTGTTCTTCCGCCCTTTCCCAACAGCGTGATGGAATCATTAAGACTAACCTCGAGATTCTCAAGTTCGTTGTTAACGGCTATTCTTAATGCCTGAAATACTTTTTTAGCCGGATGCGAATCCCGGCGCCTCACGTACGAGGGAACTGATTTCAAGACAATGTCAGCAAGTTCCGCCGTCGTCGCGATTGGCTCTTTTTCCCGCGTCGAGATGATTCTCCGGGCGATTTGCGCGGAGAATCTTTCCTCGCCGTAACGGAAAAATATATCCTTTAACTGGTCGTAAGTATAATTATTGACAATATCATAAGCGGATACTTTTTGCCGACGGTCCATCCGCATGTCAAGCGACGAATCCGCGTGATAGCTGAATCCCCGCTCCGCCGTATCGAAATGAAATGAAGAGACGCCCAAATCATATAAGACGCCGTCCACCTGCCCGACGCCGAGCTCTTTCATCTTCGTTCTCAAGTTAACAAAATTTTCGGGAATAATCGTGAAATTGGCGCCGATTTTGGTCAGGCGATCGCGACCGAGCGGGATAACGTCAAGATCTTGCTCGAAGCAATAGAGATGTCCGCCGGCGGTAAGCCGTTTCAAGATTTCCGAGGCATGACCGGCCTCGCCCATCGTACAGTCTATATATATGCCGCTAGGCTTGATATTTAGACCGGTTATCGCTTCTTTCAGTAAAACCGGAATGTGTTGCGCGTCTCTCATAGGTCAAAATCAATTTCCTCGCTAATGTCTTCGAGCAATTCACGGCGCTCGGCGTAATAACGCTCCCATTCGGCTTTATCCCAAATCTCGATCCTTTCGCCGACGCCAAGAATCACGCATTCCTTCGTCAAACCCGAGTAATCAAGCAACAGGGATTCGATATTAATCCGGCCTTTGGCGTCGATTTCCCGTCGGTATGCCCCGGATAGAAAGAGACGGTTAAACTCGCGATTCGTTTTTTTGGTAAAGGAGAGTGAGGCGAGTTTCTCCGTTATGCCGTTCCACGCCGCTTCAGGATATAAATATAAGCACTTTTCAATGCCGCGGGTGACGATTACCGTCATCCCCAGATCCCGACGCATCTCGCTCGGGATAAACAGCCGGCCTTTTTCGTCGATTGTGTAGTGATATTCGCCGATAAACATAATGCTCTCCACTTCTCCCCACATTAACCCACTTATAGTTTATCATAATCAATTTTTAAATGCAAGCATAAAAATAAAAAAAACGGCCGATGGCCGTAAAAATAAAAAGCACTCATCAAAGAGTACTTTTTATTCAGATAAAGAAATTACTTTTCCGTTTCTTTTTTTGCGGATTTGGTTTTTTTTGTTTCCTTCTTGGTTTCTTTTTTGGATTTCTTTTCGGTTTTGGTTTCAGCTTCCTTTGGTTCCTGGCCTTCTTTTACTTTTATTTCTTTTACCTGTTTGCCGTCGTAGTGACCGCAAAATTTACAAACAACATGAGCCAATTTCATTTCTCCGCAATTCGGGCAAACCATCATTCCCGCCAAGTCGAGCTTATAATGGGTTCGTCGCAGACGTTTTCTCGTTTTCGAGGCACGTCTTTGTGGTACTATTGCCATAATCAATCACCTCTTCTTTTCTAGTTTATTGGGTTTCCCCTTTCACTACCCGTATCGGTTTTTCCAACAGGATTCTTTCCCAGACAACGCCGCGCAAATCGATCGTGTTCCTCTCGATCAGCCGAGTTTCGTCATCCTCATTCTCCTTGTCGAAAATCTCAACAACATCCAATTCCAACGGGAATTCGACGGAGTCAAGCGTCACCGCATCCTGCAAATACATCATGACGGATATATGAAAATCAAATTTAAAACGGTCTTCGCCAATCTGGATACCACTGCCGACCACGACGGCGGGCGAGATATTGTGAATGTCGTCAAACCTTTTTATTTCTTCCGAAAAATCATAAACCGCCTCAAAAGGAAAAGTTTCTTTACCATATTTATAAAGTTGATGTAAAGACCATTTCATAGCGTCCACCTAATAACCTTACTTATTATACTCCTTTTTGCCTTTGAAGTCAATCATTTTTCACTACCTTTTACTATTGT
>DGED01000014.1 GCA_002385755.1 Caryophanales bacterium UBA3935
CGGATAATTATAACTGCCGTAATTTTGGCCGTCGCAACCGACGAAAACGAATAAAAAGAAAACGAAAGCGAAAAGACAGAATATTTTTCACCTCAACCTTAATACGAATTAACTGCTTATTTGACAATTATTAGATTTTACAAAGCAATAAAAAGGCGAGATTTTGGTCTCGCCTTACATTTTCGGCCGTTTTCTTTTTGACGGCCCTTTTCGGTTTCAAGCAAGAGATTTATTGCTCGTCTTCGTCGTCTTCATCATCTTCGAAATCGTCTTCATCATCACAATCTTCGCAATAATCTTCTTCTTCATCTTCGTCTTCGTAGTCAAATTCTTCGGCGTTGTCTTCCTCGTATTGCTTCAGCACGCGTTCGATTAATTCCCATTCTTCGTCCGTCTCGATCGGGAACAATTCCCCGTCGCCGTCCTTGCCGGGAACATAGGAAGCGGCCATCACTTCGATATTGTCTTCTTCGTTTTCGGAAACCGGGTAAAACAATACGTAACTCTTCTTAAACATTTCCGAGTCGAACGTGAACAGTATCTCGCAAAGGATCTCGTTGCCGTCTTCGTCGATAAAGGTAAGATGTTCCTTATCCATTATTTTTTACTCCTTTCTGCTTATTTATGGTTGAATCAAGATAGCTTTGTAGGATAACGGCCGCTGCAAGCTTGTCGACATGCTTTTTTCTTTTTTTCCGGCTTACATCCGCCGACAACATTACCCTTTCGGCTATCCGCGATGTCAACCGTTCGTCGATCATTATCACTTCCAAAGCAGAACTTTCCGATAACAGTTTTTCAAATCTCCGGCAATACTCGGCCAGAGTACCCATATCGCCGCTCATATGCCGCGGCAATCCCAAGACAATTTTTTCAACCCGATATTTGTCGATGACATCAAGAGCGGCCTCAAGCGCCGCCTCCAAATCGTATTCGGGAATGCGAGCGGTGCCAAGTGGCGTCGCGATCGTGGCCGTTTCGTCGCTGATCGCCATTCCCAGCGTTTTCGATCCCAAATCCAGCCCTAGTATTCTCATAGACGTTCCGTTATCATGGTCCTGACCGCGGCCACGGCCTCGGCGAGGCGCGCCGCGTCGCGGCCGCCCGCCTGGGCGAAGTCTTTCCGACCACCGCCGCCGCCGCCCAAGATCCCGGCCGCCAGTCGGACGGTCTCGCCGGCATGAAGTTTGTCGATTTTATTTTTCGAGACAAAAACGACCTTCTCGGCAACGATATTGGCGATAAACACGATTGAGGAAGGAAGTTTGTCGGAAAGACGGTCGGCCAGGTCTTTTTGTTGTTCGACGTCCATTCCCTCCGTTGTGATAATTAAAACATTATAGTCGCCGATTGTCAAGACATTTTTCAAATAATTGTCAAGGGAAACGGCGTTTTTCTCTCTTTTGCTTTTTTGGTAAGTTTTATCCAATTCCCGCGCCGCCTCGCGCCACGCCGCGGCGTCCCGGCCAAGGTTGATAAGGTAACGGTAACCGGGCCGGGGGGCGCTTAACGCGGGCGGTCGGAATTCGAGTTTGATATCCTCTTCCCGGGCGGCGGTAAGAATCTTCTCCGCCTTCGTGGCGAGGTCCCTGATCTCCGTTTTCAAATGCGCCGCTGCGCTATCGACGGCGGTCTTGACGGCGTCGCCGGTCGCGGCCTCAATCCGGAAGATCCCCGATCCCTTGCTTTCGATATTATAGATTGCGAATCCGCCGATATCGGCGGTGTTCGCGACATGGCAGCCGCCGCACAGTTCTTTGGAAAAGACGGTGTCGACGACGCGAACGATCTCATCATATTTTTCGCCGAAAACGGCCTGGACATTCATTTTTTGCGCTTCCTTAAACGGCAGCTCGTAAATAGCGACCGGGAACCCTTCCCTGATTTGCCCGTTGACCATATCCTCGACCGAAAGGATCTCCTCTTCGGTAAGGTTTTGATAATGATTAAAATCAAAGCGCAGGTATTCGTCGCCGACGAACGACCCTTGCTGGCGGACATGGGGACCGAGAACGCGACGCAAACTCTCGTTAAGCAAGTGAGTCGCAGTATGGTTTCTAGTCACGCGGGCACGGAACTCAGGATCGACTTCGAGTTTCACCCGTTCGCCGACGGCGAGACTATCCCGTCCCAATTGTACCACCGAAGCGTGTTGAAAGTTGGGTAATTTTATCGTATCCGTAACTTCGTATGTTTTTCCTTTGAATATGAGCCGGCCCTTATCGCCGATTTGGCCGCCCGACTCGGCGTAAAACGGCGTCTCTTTAAAGACGACGAGCGCCTCGCCGGAGGCCAAGTCGACCCGTGCTCCTTCCTTAAATAGAGCTAGAGTTTCTGTTTCCGCGCTAAGCTCGCGGTAACCGAGGAACTCGCTTTTCTCCGTAAATGACAAAAACGCCTCGTTTTGCGCGGTCATCGATTCCTCGACCTGCCGGGAACCGCGGGCCCGCGCTTTTTGTTTCTCAAGCTCGCGATTAAAACCCTCGACGTCGACGTTAAACCCATGTTCACCCGCGACTTCAAGCGTGAGTTCCATCGGGAATCCGAAAGTATCGTAGAGAAGAAAAGCGATCTCGCCGGGAACGGTCTTTCCCGGGGCGGAAGCGATAAACTCAAGCAGGCGGTTCTCGCCCGTCTCCAGGGTCTGGAGGAATTTTTCTTCTTCCCGCTTGATCTGCGCGGCTAAAAGTTCGGTCTTTTCAGTCAGGTACGGGTAATATTCTTTCATTATTTCCGCCGCCACCGGGACTAACCTGTAAAGGAACGGCCGATCCATGCCGAGTTTTTTCCCGAAGCGCCCGGCGCGTCTAAGCAAACGCCTCAGGACATAACCGCGGCCTTCGTTCGAGAGAATCGCGCCGTCCGCCAATGCAAAAACCACGCTGCGCAAATGGTCGCTTATCACCTTAAAGGCCATCTCGCCATGATACGGGACGCCCGTAATCGCTTCCGTCGCCTTGATTATCGGCAGGAAAAGATCGGTCTCGTAATTGGTTTTAGCGTCCTGCATAATCGCTGCCACCCGCTCCAATCCCATGCCGGTATCGATATTCTTGCTCGGAAGCTCCCGGTATTCGGAACGGTCCTTGCCGGATTCGGCGTTATATTGACTGAAAACGATGTTCCAAATCTCGACGAAACGGTCGGTGTCGATATCGCGGCGGATCGCCTCGACGCCGAGTCCTTCCGGATCAAATTCGGAGCCGCGATCGTAGAAGATTTCCGAACAGGGACCGCACGGGCCTTCGCCGATCTCCCAGAAATTCGATTCCAGCGCGATAATATGGTCGCGGGGAACGCCGAGACTGATCCATTTCTCGACCGACTCGACGTCCGCGGGGTAGACGGTAAAATACAGGCGATTAATATCGAAACCGAACCAGCGGGGCGAGGTCAAAAGCTCAATCGCCCAGGTTAAGGCCTCGTCGCGAAAATAATCGCCGATGGAAAAGTTTCCGAGCATCTCGAAGAACGTATGGTGACGGGCGGTCTTGCCGACGTTTTCAATATCGTTGGTCCGGATGCATTTCTGCGAGTTGACCATCCGCCGGTTTTTGGGGATTTCCCGACCGTCGAAATATTTCTTTAGCGGCGCCACCCCGGCGTTGATCCACAACAGCGTCGGGTCGTCGACGGGGACGAGCGAGGCGCTCGGGATAATATCATGCCCTTTTTCCCGAAAAAAATCCAGCCACATCTGCCTTATTTCGCTGCTTTTCATCTTTTTCATATCCTGCACCTACTGTTTCTATTTATCCGATTCCACGTCTACCAAAGACGGAATAATAATCGGGTTTTTCTTCGTCATTTTGAATATTTCTTTGCCGATGGCGTCGCGCAAAGATGTTTTCAAGTCGTTCCAATCGATATATTTTTTTAGGAAATAAATATCGATAATATCGCGAGCCACATTCTCGATCTTCTTCTCGACCTTCTCGGCCGTCGTCCCGGTCATAAAGCCTTTCAGTATCACCCGCGGGCCGGAAACAATCTTTTTCAGCCGGACGTCCAAAACGACGATGACGAGAATTATTCCTTCCTGAGACAAAAGCTCGCGGTCACGCAATACGATCTCGTTAATGTCGCCGACGAAGGAGCCGTCAACGAGTACGTCGCCGACGGGAATTTTCTCGCCTTTGGTCTCGAGTTCCCTGTTAACGAAACTCACCATATTCCCGTTATCGAGGAGGATGACGTTTTCTTTTTTATAACCGGCGTCGAGGGCGATATCGTACTGCAGCCGCTGATGCCGGTACTCGCCGTTAATCGGGACGATATATTTCGGTTTGAGAAGCGAATATAATAATTTTAAATCCTCGCTGTTGGCGTGCGAGCTTTGCAAGATCTCCTTGGGGATAACCGTGACCTTGGCGTCAAGCCGATAGAGAAGGCCGATCGCCTTTTGGGCGAGGCGCTCGGTTCCGGGCCGCGGCTCGGAAATGATGACGACATGGTCGCGGCTCGTTATCTCGATCAGCCGGTCCTGGCCGGTGCTCATCCTCTGAAGATTATAATACGGCTCGTGTCGGTTGCCGGTGACGATAATCACGAGATCCTCGTCGTCGTTTTTGTTATCGTCGGTTATGTATTTTAAATTAACGAGCCTATCCGGGGGGATATTTAAATAATCATTTTTTAGGGCGATGTTAATCGTCTTTTGGGCTTTTTTCCCGATAATGGCGACGCGGCGGTTCTTCTCGACACTGATGTTTATAATTTTTTGTATCCTTTGCAAATCGTCGGAAAACATCGAGAAGATAACCCGTTTCGACGACTGGAGTATATCGCCGACTTGATGGATCAAAATATAATCGTTGGTCACGCGATTGATATTGCTCACGCCGTTGCTTTCCGAAAACAACGCCAAAACGCCGTCTTTCGCCGTCTCGACGATCTTTCGGAAAGACGTTTGATACCGGCGGTCGGTATTATGAATAAAGGAAAAATCGGGGGCGTACACGAGTCCCCCGTCGGGGGTCATGATCGTGATCCCGTAGGTCTCCGGGATGCTGTGGCCCAAGGCGAAAAAGCCGACGCGGACGTTCCCGAAAATAAGAACCTTATCGTCGGTCACCCGGTAAAGGCGGTAATCCTCGACCGGCATCCCCGCGTCGATCAAAGCCAGTTCCGCAAGCGCCATCGTGAAACGGGAGCCGAAAACGCCGACGTTTATTTCTTTCAATAATTCCGGCAAAGCGCCGATATGGTCCGCGTGACCGTGGGAAAGAAATATTCCCTGGATCCTGTCCTTGTTCTCCACCAAATACGAAAAATCGGGGATAACGACGTCGATGCCGTATAAATCGAAACTCGGGAACTTTAGCCCGCAGTCCAAAACAAATATCTTCTCATCCACCTCGGCAATATACATATTCTTGCCGGTTTCCCCCAAGCCGCCTAAAGCGCAAAACTTAATAACACTCATCTTATCACCTGTTAAAATTCCTCAAATATTCTTCTTCTTCTTTTTCTTTTTGACGATTTTCCCCGCCCGCGACCCGCGTCAACTTTTCGTAAATATCGGGATAGCGACGGGAAATATTCTGCGGTTTAAAATTCTCGTTCAGCCAGGCGAGCGTCGTCAGACCGGTATTAATCAACTCGCCTTTTTGGTTATAGATCTCGTACGCGAAGACCAAACGGACGCCGGTCACGGCAACGAGCTCGGTCATGAGTTCCAATTCGTCGCCGTAATACGCCGGGCGGTGATACTTCACGTTTAGCTCGACCAAGGCCTGGGAAAGGCCGCGCTTCTCGATTTCGTGAAACGGCATCCCGAGGGTTTTGCAGAAATCCGTCCGCCCGCACTCGTACCACACCGGGTAGACCGAGTGATGGATAACCCCCATTTGATCGGTTTCCTGATACCGGGGAATTATTTTGGTCTTAACGCGCATGCTCCGCCTCCGCTGTTGATTATATATATAACAAGTATACCATTTTTTCCGAAAAAAATCAGCAAAAATGAAAAAAACTTACCGGCAAAAAAAACAGAGTTAACGAATAACCCTGTCTTTAGCGCGCCGCTTTTATTTCACCTCGAAACTAGAACAAAAAGTCTGATCCGGATGCAAGGCGCGGGAACCGTCGATTTTAATCTCCTTGGCGTAGCATATCCGGTGCGAATTATACTTGCAATTGACCGCCTCGCAGTAAACCGGCATTTGATAATTAATTTCCCCGATGCTGCCGATTTCCATGAGGTAAGAGTCGTCCCTTTTGTCCGGGACATCGCGGGAATAACTTTGGCACCGGGTTTCTTCCTCGGCGAGCGCGGTCGCGCCCTTGACGATAATGCTCGCGCGCGTGCAATGACGCTCCCGGTAAAAGACGCAGGTTTTAACCCCGCATTTTAATCTTGGCATTGGTAACCTCCTGTTTTTGATTTTTATAGGGATAGCGGATGAGTATTTTTAAAAGCCGTCTAAAGTTAAACGGGACGAGCGGGTAAAGGTAAGGCTTCCCGACGCTTCTCAAGCGGGAGAGATAAACAAACCAAATTATTGCGGAGGCGATTAGCCCCCAATACCCGAAAAGAAAAGTCGCAGCGATAAAAAAAATCTTCGAGATCTTATTGGCGAGCCCCAGCTCGTAACTTGGCGTCGCGTAAGTCCCGACGGCGCTAAGGGCGACGACGAGCACCGTCTGGATGGAAAAGAGACCGACGGCGACGGCGATATCGCCGAGTAGGATTCCCGCGATCAAGCCCATCGCCGTCGAGAGCGCGGTCGGCGTGTGAATCGAAGCCATCCGTAAAAACTCGACCCCCACCTCGGCTATCGCCACCTGCAGGTAGATATTGACGGCGCCGGCCGCGGGAACGAAAAGCGCCGCGATGCCTTTAAGCGCCCCGACGTCCAACAACGCGAGCCATACCGGGGTCAAAAATAGCGAAATCAAAATCCCGAAATAGCGGACGGCGCGCAGATAGGTCCCCGATAGGGGCGTCTGCCGGTATTCCTCGGTGTGCTGGAGATGATCGGCGAAAGTCGCGGGGGCGAGAATCACGCTCGGTGATGTGTCGACAAAGAGCGCGAACATCCCCTGGTAGAGATGAACGGCGACGGTATCCGCCCGCTCGGTATAACGGACAAGGGGATAGGGGTTAAAACGCTGACGAACGATGAGTTCCTCAAGCGCCTTGTCCGCCATAATCAGATGGTCGACCTTGATTTTTTCGAGCTCGCCGCGAATTTTATTCAAAATGGCCTCCGGGCACAGGCCGACGATATAACTTAAACAAACCGCGGCCGGGTTGGCCGCGCCGACGGTAAAAAGCTCGTTGCGCAGGCGCATGTCTTTAACCCGGCGGCGCAGGAGGGCGATATTGGTATGAAAGTTTTCCGTAAACCCGTCATGGGCGCCGCGAATAACCTTCTCCATATCCGGCTCGTCGATCGAGCGGTTCGGGTAACTGCGAACGTCGACCGATAGCGCCCGGTCTTCGCCCTCAAACACCATTACCAGCATCCCGTTAAGGAAGTCGAGATACAACTCTTCCTCGCTTTCAATAACCGCGACGGAATGATGCGAGAGGTTATCCAGCACGAGTTCGAAAGAATACTCCCGTTCCCGGGGAATCGCCAGAATGCTTTCGATTATCTTTATCGCCTGCATTCCGTCGGCGAGTCCGGAAAGATAATAGATGTTGATTTGCCGGGGGAAAACCTTGATTTCTCGTTTCTCGACGTCATAGGAAGAGCCGATGCCAAGTTTCTTCTCAAAATCCGATACAAAACCCGCGAAATCGTCCGTGTTCATCATCTATCCCTTCGGGCGGAAAATAAGGGCGATAAAGAAGGCGAAGATGATCGAGGCGGCTATCCCGGCCGCCGTGAGATTAAAAACGCCGGTCAGGATGCCGATATAACCCACCTCTTGCGATTTTTCCAGGGCGGCGTGGACGAGCGAGTGTCCGAAGGAAGAAATCGGGATCGTCGCCCCGGCTCCCGCCTTTTCCACAAGCTTATCGTATAGGCCGAACGTGTCGAACATCGCCCCCAGTCCGACAAAAAGCGACGTGATATAAATAGGCGCGAGTTTAAAAACGTCGAGAATAATTTGCCCGAGCGCGCAAATCGCGCCGCCGACCAAAAAGGCCATTAAATAAATCATCTAGATACCGCTCCTTTCGATCACCGCGGCGTGGGCGACGCCGGGAATCGTTTCTTTTTGGGCGACGATAATCGGGTTGAGAAGCGCCCCGGTCGCCACCACCAATATTTTTTTATATGTTTTGTCCCGCAACTTGGCAAGCAAATACCCGTAGGTAACCGCGGCGCAGCAGCCGCATCCCGAGCCGCCCGCGAAAACTTGTTGTTTCTCGCGGTCATAAAGCATGAGTCCGCAATCATTATATCGTTCGGAGATATCGATCCCGACCTCGCCGAACATCCTTACGAGCATGTCCTTCCCGTAATACGAAAGGTCACCGGTAACGATCAAGTCGTAATCTTCCGGCTTGGTATTAAAATCCTTGAAGTGAGCGTCGATTGTGTCAAACGCCGCCGGAGCCATCGCCCGGCCCAAATCCAGAGGGTCCTTCAGCTTCGCGTCGATAACCTTCCCGATCGTGACCCCCGTAAGTTTAATATCGGTCGGCGAGTTTTTGAGCAGAACGACGCCAGCCGCCGTCGCGGTGAATGTTAAAGTGTCGGGCTTTTGCCCGCCGTATTCCGTCGGATAGCGGAATTGTCGTTCGGATGTCGCGTTATGCGACGAGGTCCCGGCCAAAACGCGGTTAAAGGCCCCGCCCGCGATCATCCCGGCGCCGATAATAATCCCCTCGACGCTCGTGCTGCAGGCGCCGAATACCCCTAGATAGGGTATATCGTATTCGCGCATTACGTAGCTTTGAATAACGATTTGATTGTTTAAATCGCCGCCGATGAAGCAATCGACCTCGCCGCTGCCGATATTGTTTTTTACGAGGCACTGTTCGACCGCGTCGCGCAACAATCTCATCTCCGCCTTCTCCCATGTTTTCATCCCGCAATAAAGATCGTCGTAACCCCGGTCAAAGTAAGCGCCCAACGGTCCGAGTTTTTCTTTCGGCCCGGCGGCGACCGCCGCCTCGCCGACGTAGACATTATCGAACGCGATGCTTTGTTTGCCGAGTCTCATCGTTATATCCTCAATAGAAAGCGGATTGTCCCGAATATGAACGCGCTAATAACGCCGACGACGATCACGCTTCCCGCCACTTTAAACATATTCGTAAAGACGCCGAGAATAATGCCTTCGCTTTTTGATTCCAGCGCGGCGCTCGTCATTGAGTTCGCGAAACCGGTTATCGGGATAATCGTCCCCGCCCCGGCAAACTGGCCGATTTTATCGTAAATCCCCAAGCCCGTTAAGAGCGCTCCCAAAAAGACCATAATCGCGACGCCGACGCTATTCGCCAGCTCATTATCGAGCTCGAATTGTTTCTTCAAAATATCGATAATGATCTGGGCGAGTAAACAGATCATCCCGCCGACAAAAAAAGCCTTCGCCGTGTTGAAAAGGACCTTGCGCTTCGGCTTGGTTTCTTGTTTTGCTTTTTCGATCGCTTCTTTCTTTACATTATTCATTCCAAACACTCCTTTATTGCTATTGTTTGATTTTTTCCCCCGTTTATACAAAAAAAACTACCGCTTAGCGGCAGTTTTTCTTCGTTTTCTTTGCCTCGCGCGCAAAATTATTTGAATGATTACGGTCGGCGCGACGGCGAAAACATACACCCGCAAAACCTGCGTTTTCGTGAGCGGATAGGTCGCGAAAATTTTTTGAAAATACGGAACGAACAGGACGAGATTGATTAATATCATCCCCACGATAAACGAGAAAATCAACGCCCGGTTCCCCACCCGACCCCGGAAGAGGATTTTGTTTCCGCGACAGTTAAAACCGTGAAATAGTCGGGCCATGCAAAGCGTCCCGAAAACGCAAGTTCGCGCGGTGAAACGGTCGACGGCGAGCCCGGTATAATAAGCGAGAACGGTAAAGACGCCGATCAAAAGCCCCTCGAACATGATAATCTTCATCACCCGCGGGGAAAGGAGCGATTCCTTGACGTTTCGGGGCGGCCGCCCCATCAAGTCGTCATCGTTTTCCTCCATGCCGATGGCGATCGCCGGGAGGCTGTCGGTCAAAAGATTAATGAAAAGCAGGTGAACCGGGGCGAAGGGCACGGGAAGCGACAGCAAGCTCGTGTAAACGACGGTTAACAGTCCGGCCGCGTTTCCCGAAAGCAAAAACATTATCGCGTTTTGGATATTGTTATAAATCTTTCGCCCGTTCCGGACCGCCTTCACTATCGTGTAATAATTATCGTCGGTTAGGATAATCGCCGCCGCGTCCTTCGAGACCTCCGTGCCGCTTTTCCCCATCGCGATGCCAATATCCGCTTTCCTAATCGCCGGGGCGTCGTTGACGCCGTCGCCGACAAAGGCGACGACCGCGCCCAGCTCCTGCCAAGCCGACACGATTCGAATCTTATGCTCGGGCGAAACACGGGCGTAGACCGCGGTCGCGGCGATTTTCTCCCTTAATTCCGCATCCGCCATTTTATCAAGCTCTGCTCCGGTGATCACGGAATTGCCGCCGGCGGAGATTCCGAGCGCCGAAGCGATTGAGAGCGCCGTGTTTTGGTGATCGCCGGTAATCATTACCGGCTTGATGCCGGCCGCGATCGCTTCCTGGATCGCCGGCCTCGCTTCCTTCCGCGGCGGGTCGATAATCGCAAGCATCCCGAGGAAGGTAAGACCGCTCTCATCGGAAAATGTAATTTGCGCGTCTCCCGCCCGCGCCTCAAACACGCGGTAAGCGAAACCGATCGTCCGGTAGCCCTCGCCCGCGAGCCGGCGGTTTTGAATTTTCAGGTCGTATCGGTCGCCGGCGCCAAGGCGACGGATCCTGCCGTTAATATATAAATTCTCGCACTTCTCAAGGAGAATATCCACCCCGCCCTTTGAAAATATTAAGAGTTCGCCGCCGACGCGGTTCAGGGTGCTCATCATCTTCCGCCGGGAATCAAAAGGTATCGCCGACAGGCGCGGGTGTTTCTCGTACTCCCGGTAAACGTTGATCCCCAAGCTTTTCACGTAATCAAGAAGCGCGTACTCGGTGGCGTTGGCGTTTTCGCGGGAGAGAAAAACCGAGTCGTTGCATAAGAGCGAGCAAAGAAGCAAAAGCCGCGCGCCTTTCTCTCTCTGGTTCAAACTGGCGGCGGGAACGGTCTTCCCCGCGAGATTCGCGCGATGAACTGCCATCCGGTTTTGCGTCAATGTCCCGGTCTTATCAGAACAAATCACGTTCACGCAGCCCAGGCCCTCCACCGCTTTTAATTCCTTGACAATCGCGTTTTCCGCGGCCATTTTTTGCGTTCCAATCGCGAGAACAATCGTGACAATCGAGCTTAAGGCCTCGGGAATCGCCGCGACCGCGAGCGCGACCGCAAACATCAAAGCGTCGACTAACGCGACGCGCCGGTAAAGCGAGAGGCCAAAAATCACCGCGCAAATTATGATAATCCATACCGCGAGCCGGCGGCTGAATTCGTCCAGGGAAATTTGGAGCGGCGTTTTATGACTCTCGGCCGCCTCAAGCATTTTCGCGATTTTCCCGAGTTCCGTTTCCATGCCCGTGCCGGTAACGACCATTAGACCTTTTCCGGCGGTGACGAGCGAGCCGGAGAAAAGCATGTTTTTCTGATCCGCAAGCGGAGTGTCCGCTTTTTCGATCGTTTTCGAATTTTTTTCCACGGCGAGAGACTCGCCGGTAAGCGAGCTTTCGTTCACCTCGAGAGCCTCGCTGTAAAGAACGCGACCGTCCGCGCAGATGACGTCTCCAGCCCGAACGACGACGATATCGCCGGGCGTGATCTCCGCCGACGGGATATCGTATTCCTTGCCGCCCCGGACGACGCGGGCCGACGGCGCCGAGAGACTGCGCAGGCTCTTGAGCGATTTCTCCGCTTTGATGTGCTGGTAGCTGCCCAGGACGGCGTTTAGGGTGATAACGAAAAAGATTACGATCGTGCTTTCGATTTCCCCCGTGAAAAGCGAGAGTATCGCCGCGAAAATTAAAATTATAACGAGCAGATCTTTAAACTGCTCAAAAAAAACACGGGCCCGCGATTTCGTCTCCTTTTCCCGGATGATATTAAGCCCGTATTTTTTCCTGTTTTCGACCGCCCGTTCCGGCGATAGGCCGTCGTAACCGACGCCGAAATGGGCGAGAACCTGCTCTTTGGCAAGGTTTGAAAAGCGGATCATGAATCCCCCTTTGGAAAAAGGCTTTTAATATTATTAATACTAAAAGCCCGGCGGTTCTAGTATGTCGCCAGAACTGTTTGTCTGGTGACATATTATATATATTAAGAAAGGAGGCGATTTATACCTGGATGCCGGTCCCGAGCAAATACTTTCGCATTTTCTCAAGCGCCCGCGACTCGGCCCGCGAAATATTGCTTTGCGAGGCGTTTTTCATTTTCGCGACTTCCGCCTGCGTGTGGTTTTTAAAATAACGCAGGAAGATTATTTCGCGGTCTTCGGCGGGAAGGCTCGCGACCGCTTCCGAGATTTGCGTCCGCCTGTCCGGCGCCGCGACCCTGTCCAAAAGCTCGCGCTCTTCAACCGCGCCCGGTTTGTTGAGGGAAGCGATTCCCTCCAAGTAATTATAAGCCGTGATAACATCCTCGCGATTGACGCGAAGCTTCCCGGCAATCTCTTCCGGCGCGGCGCCGGGGTTTTTTTTTATCTCGCCGATAATCCGGAATAGTTTCCGGTTCAGTTTTATCAGCCGGTTTTCCCGCAGTTCTTTTTTGATCTCGCCGATAATATAATAACTCGCGAAAGTGTTGAACTTAACCCCGAGGCCGGGGTCATATTTTTCCGCCGCCCGGTATAATCCCATCAGGCCAACCTGACGCAAATCCTCCTTGCCGATAAAACCGTAATTCATCTTGTTCACGATTATCTCGACAAGACCGACATTTTCCTCAAACAGCCTCAAGCTCGATGTTTTTGACGGCAATAATCGTCGTCCCTTCGCCGGGGGCGGATAATACGGTGAGCTCGTCGGAAAAAATGTCCATGATCGTGAAACCGAGTCCCGCCCGTTCCTCGAAATCGCGCGTCGAGTAAAGCGGCTCCCGCGCCTTCTCGATGTCCTCAATGCCCGCGCCCGTGTCGACGACCTTTATCGTCAGCCGCTCGCCGGCAAGCTCCAAACACATATAAACCGTCTCCTTCTCGTTCTCGAAGTATCCGTGAACGATGGCGTTGGTGACGGCTTCCGACACGATCGTTTTGATCTCGTTGACGACGCTGAGCCGCAGGTTATGCTCTAAAAGAAAAGCGGCCGCCGCCGCCCGGGCAAAAACGACGTTGCGCAGTTTCGCGCTAAATCTCATTTCCACAAAATTATCCATCAGGCTACCCCCAAAAATTTATCTGCTTCTTCCTCGTTCTTTTTAATCACGCAGATCCGGTGTAAACCCGATAACTGCACCAAGCGGTTGATGTGCTCGTTCATCGCGCAAAGCACGACGGCTCCCGCCTTTTTTTTCAACCGGTTATAGCGACCGATAATAAAACCCACGCCGCTTGAATCCATGAACCGGAGTTGCTCGCAATTGATCACCAAATATTTGATCTGGTATTTTTCCATCAGTTCCACGATTCTCGTCCGCAACCCCTCGACGGTATACTGGTCGAGTTCGCCGTCCAACCGCACGTATAAAACGTATTTCTTGATAACGACTTGCGCGCTCAGCACCGGATGACTACCTCCTCGTAGTTTATATTTTACCTTTTTGCGCGTCTTATCGCAAGCGATCGTCTTAACAATCAAGACAAATTGAAAAAAGCGGCCGCGAAAGGAGTCGATGCTTGGCGGATCGGGCGGAATGCGGGAGAAAAGCGGAGAAAATTGTTTTAAAATGCCGGCGCGCCCTGCCCCTAAGCTGGACGCATTATACGAGCGCTTCCGTAATCGCGACAAACAATAAAAAAAACCGCGGATTGAAAATAATCCGCGGTTTTTTATTTGGATACGAGAAGTATCTCTTTCAGCACTTCCCAGAAAACCTTGAAATACCCCGCCTTCCTAAGTTCTTCTTTGACCGCCAAGTCGGCCTCCTTGATTAATTCCCCGTCGTAGTAGATTTTCATCGTCCCGACTTTTTTATTGTCGTAAGGTAAGTTTTTATAATCGATGTTTTTCTCGACCGTGATTTTCTTAAGTTTATCCCCCTTCTTCAGGAGCACGTTTACATCCTCGGTTATAATGACGTTATATTTCGCAGGGTAGACGCTAACATCCTCGTAAGTCGCGATTACTTGGTCTTTTTTGTAAATATTGTGCACGTCGTATGTCCCGAGGGCATAATTCAGCATTTGCATGATTTCCTGGTTGCGCGTCTTGGCGCTGCTTCCCCCCATGACGACGGCGATGAACCGCTTGTTGTCCCGACAAATCGTTGCCGTCAGGCAATACCCGGCTTCGTTCGTCCATCCCGTTTTGATGCCGTCAACCCCCTCGACAAACCTCACGAGTTTATTGGTGTTCACGAGCCAAAACCTTTTGTCGGTATCCTCGCGGACATAATCCTCGTAAATCTTCGTGTATTCGAGGATTTCCGGGTGATTGTTCACGAGATACGCCCCCATCAGGGCCATGTCGCGGGCGGTCGAGAGATGACCCGCTTCCGGCAGTCCGTGCGGGTTTTTAAAGGTGGTCCCGACGCAGCCGATTTCTTTCGCCTTGTTGTTCATCATTCGGACGAAATTTCCGACGCTGCCGCCGATGGCCTCGGCGAACACGACCGAGGAATCGTTCGCGGAATTGATCGCGATCGACTTAAACAAATCCTCGGCTTTCATTCCCTCGCCCGGTTCGAGGTAAATATTCGTCCCGCCCATGCTGGACGCGTATTCGGAGGCGTAAAGCGTGTCGTCGAAACTGATGACGCCCTTTTTTACCGCTTCCATAATCAATATCATCGTCATTATTTTCGTCATGCTCGCCGGGTGACGCCGGTCATCGGCGTTTTTCTCATAGATTACCGCGAACGTGGTCGGTTCGATGAGAATCGCGCTTTTTCCGTCCGTTACAAGTTGCGCTTCTTCTTCCCCAGCCCCGTTATCTTGCGCAGGGATGTCGATAAAAGAAAAAATAGCAAAAATCAGGCCGACGAGAATCGCGGAAAATATTCTCGTTATTTTCGTATTCACGTATATCACCGATTAATATTATTAGCGACCCCGGGAAAAAAGAACATTTTTGTCAATTATTACATGAAAATTTTATTTTGATTTTACACATAATATATTCAGGAAATAATGGAGGTTAACATGTCATTTGTTTACAATATAATCAATGGATTATCGAAACTTACAGCGAGTTACAAGCAGCCCTATCCCGATATTCACATGCTCGACTTTCGCATCGTCAATTCCTTTATTATCGGCAACGTGCAAATGCGCAAATACGATTGGGTGATTGTTGACGCAGGCATCGACAGTTCCGGACGGATGATTGTGCGGACGGGGGAAAAACTATTCGGGACAATCGGCGTCCCGAAAGCGGTCATCCTCACGCACGGTCATTTTGATCATATCGGCGGGATCGAAAAGATCTTAAGCCGTTGGAACGTACCCGTTTACGCCCACCCCGACGAAATTCCTTATTTAACCGGGGAAAAGCGATACCCGGAACCGAAACCCGATTCCGACGGATTGGTAGCGAAACTTTCGCCCTATTTTCCCGAGCGTTTTATCGAAAACATCGTGCCGCTTCCTCCCGACGGTTACGTTCCCTTCATGCCGGAATGGCGGTGGATCCATACTCCCGGCCATACCGCGGGGCATATCGCCTTATACCGGGAGTCGGACGGCGTCTTATTCGCGGGCGACACTTTCACGACCCTGAAACAGGAGTCGCTCTTTTCCGTAATCACGAAAAAAGAACAAATCAGCGGTCCGCCCGCGTATCTTACTCCCGATTGGGAGAAAAGTCGGGAATCTATCCAAACTTTGCGCGACCTAAACCCAAAATACGCTTTGCCGAGCCACGGCAAACCATTGGAAGGGATATCGCTTCTTAAGCATCTCGACTTGCTTCTTATTAACTTACGAGAAACAGCCGCCGCGGACCAATACGAGGAGCAACCGCGCGCATGAAAAAAAGCCCGATTTGACGGGCTTTTTTACGTTTCCTCCATGTTTTTATAACGCTCGTAAAGTTCTTTAAACATCGCGAAGTGCAAAAGTTCTCTCTCCCTCAGCCATAATAGCGGCTGGATTAAATCCTCGTCGTCAGCAAGGTCGATCAAGTTCTCGTATACCGCCCGCGCTTTTTGCTCGGCGGCCATATTTTCCGACATGTCGGCGACGGGATCGCCGACGGCGCCGACGTAAGCGACGGTAAACGGGACGCCGAAATTATCAACCGGGAACAAGTCAAATCCCCTTTGGCCATAATGCTTCCCGAGACCGGCTTCCTTGATTTCCTCGATCGATGCGCCGGCCATCAATTGATGGACCATCGTCGCCACCATTTCGACATGCGATAATTCCTCGGTCCCGATGTCCGTAAGCAATGCGCGGCCGTGATCGTCGGGCATCGAGTATCTTTGATTGAGATAACGGAGCGCGGCCGCGAGTTCGCCGTCGGGGCCGCCGTACTGGGTGATAATCGTGTTCACCATTTTTAAATCGCGTTTCCGGACCTTCACCGGAAACATCAAGCGTTTTTCGTAACGAAACATTTTATGTCCCCCTAACCCATGGCCAACCGCCGACAGTCCAACTGAACGGGGCCGTTTTTAAGGCGTCTGATTCGGTCGTAATCGCTCCGAATCTTTCTTCGTAAGCGTCGCGGGCGCGCAAGTAGGCCTCCATAAACCCGTTATACAAGTTTATCGCCTCCTGGTCGTTCGGGAAATTATCGAGATACAACAGGATATCATGCGCCGCGAAAGCATACTTGTTTACTTCCTGCATCATCGCAGATTTCTCATCGGGCGGCGTCGGCAAACGCGGCGTGTAGTTTTTATACGGCCGATAGATGCCGCGAAACATCGTCCCTTTCACAAACCCCTCTTCCGGCGAGAAAACATTCAGCGTCGCGGTCGGGGGAGCCATTCCCGGCGAGAGCGGCTGCTGCGCGCCTCCCTGCGGCGGGCGCGGAATGTGCGGATGCAAGGGCTGCGGGAATTTTGGCGGCATCGGTCCCGTCGGCGACTGACACCCGCCCGGACAGCCTTGATTGCGTGAATTCATTTAATGTAACCTCCCAAAAGTAGTTTATTCACGCCCGCCCGAAAAGTATGGGCATAAAAACCAAAACCCGAGTTTTACTAAAAAAAGCGTCTCTAAGCAAGACGCTTTTTTATCAACAAAATTTTTAACGGGGACGAGTTTATCGTCAACTATTCAGTAGTAACATGTTTAGTTATCAACAGAATTTTTGACAGCCCCTTTTTATATGTGTTTCCGCTCAGTTTAAAGCTAACGACGCGTCCTTCCCGGACGCGACGTTAGCCTTAAACCTGTCTCTTATACACATCT
>DGED01000018.1:0-2180 GCA_002385755.1 Caryophanales bacterium UBA3935
TAAGTTATGCAACGTCATGACAGCGATATCGCTAAACGAACGGTTAAAAAATAGAAATATTAAATGCTATGCCGTTGATCCGGGTCTCGTTAACACGGAAATAGGATCAAAGGATACCGGCGGGATCGTTAAGTTGTTTTGGAACGCCCGCAAACGCTGGGGCGACCCGCCTTGCGTTCCCGCGGAAACATATCTTTATTTGCTCATGAATAAGCCAGCCGGCGTTTATTTTAAAAACTCTTCCCCCAAAAAGTATAACAGAGAAGCCGATAAACGAGACCAGAGAGAGAAGTTGTTCGCGTTAAGCGAGAAACTTTGCGGGATCGATTACGGGGAGGTGATATAATGACGGCGTTGATTACCGGCGCCGCCGGCGGCTTAGGCCGGGCGATGGCGTGGGAATGCGCTCGAAGAGGTTATGATTTGTTTCTAACCGATATTTGTGAGAAGAAATTGGAGCAGCTAAAAAGCGGCCTTTCGCGTCAATTCAATATTAACGTTGACAGTTTCCGCGCCGACCTAACGGATTCGCGCGAATTTGAGGAGTTAATGAATTACATTGACGGGCGCGGGTATCGCTTCAATATGTTGCTGAATATCGCCGGGATTGATCGCGAGGGCGGGTTTACTTTAAGGCAAGAAAGCGAGATTATCGATATCGTGAGGATCAATGTCGAAGCGACCACGAAAATGACATATGAGATAATCAAACGCCGCGCGGATGATTTAGCAATCTTGTTTGCGTCGAGCCTCGCGTCCCAATTCTCAATCCCCTTAAAAGCCACGTATTCCGCCTCGAAGCGCTATTTATACGATTTATCCATATCATTGCGCGAGGAATTAAAAAGCGAGGGAATAAAGGTTATGGCGTTGTGTCCGGGAGGGCTCGCCACAACGGATGAGATAGTCAAAGCGATTAAAGCCCAGGGGTTGTTTGGGCGGTTGACCACAAACAAAATGGATAAGATATGTCGAAAGTCGCTCGATCGCATGCTTAAAGGGAAGGCGGAGTATTTCCCGGGTTTCTTCAATAATTGCCTGCGAATCTTGGCGCGTCTGTTTTCCCGACAAACCGTGGCGAGGATATTATATAAGCGGTTCAGCCACTCGCAAAAAAAGTGGCTCGAGATAAAAGAGAAAGCTCTTGAAGAGGTGAAATTATGAACGTTCAATTCAAAAAAGGCGTTTTGGATTTGTTGGTGTTATCGATGCTGAATCGCGCCGATCAATACGGGTATGATATATCGGATACGATCAGTAAAAAAATCAGTATTTCCGCGGGCACGGTCTACCCGATTTTACGGAAGTTAAAAAACGAAGGTTACGTCACCACTTATTTATCGGAAGCGAGCGGCGGCCCCGCGCGCAAATACTACCGGATTACCCAAAGCGGCAGGGAAAAGTATATCGAGGTCAAGAATGAATGGTTAAATTTCGTTAATAAAACTATGGAAATATTGGAGGTCAAATAAATGGATAAGAAGACGTTTCTTAAGACTTTATCCGCGGGTTTAATAAGATATGGCATCGAAGATTACGCGGACATCATCAAAGATTATGAAAATCATTTTTTAATCGAGCTAGCGAAAGGAAAAACGGAAGAGGAGATCTCCCGCGAATTGGGCGACATTAAACAAATAATCAAGGATTACGCGCAAAATTACGAGAAACCCAAACAAAAGTCGGTTATCATCTTGGGATTGACCCTTCAAGATATATTTCTGATCCCCTTAATGATTTTGTTATACGGGGTGTTCGTAGCGCTTATGGCGGGCGCGCTCGTCAGCACCGCGATCGGCGTCTATTTGAATCTTGCCCTGAAAAATCTTTCTTTCATTCCTCAGTTGATTATTCCGCTTAATTTTCTATACGGCTTGGCATTTTTCGCGTTGGCTTGCTTTTTGTTCGGTTTTTCTATGCTATATCTAATTTATATTAATAAAGTGGTCCGGGCTTCGATTATGTGGCAGAAGTCGCTGCTCTCGGAAAAATATGGCGGGAATAACGTTATCTCCTCGTTGAATAATGACAAATACAAAAAAATAGCCTTATATAGCGGGATCGTGTTTTTGTCTTTGTTCGCGGCGGCTTATGTCGTTTCGGCAATCGTCGCGGGCAGTTTTGAGTTTTGGCATGTATGGAAATGGTTCGGCAAATAAAATATCCCTAAACATATTAAG
>DGED01000018.1:2331-21105 GCA_002385755.1 Caryophanales bacterium UBA3935
CGGATTGTTTTCTTATCTGATCAATGTTTTTTGCATGCGCGGGACGGATGATTGACAAATCCACATCTTTATATTATATTACAATTAGAAAATTTCTTTCCGTTTTTCGATAAGAAGGGGGAAGCAACATGAAAAGATTAATATTGTTTATAGTATTGTGTATGTTGCTTTGCGGTTGCGAAGTAATGATCAGTTCCGTCGAGGTTGACGCGTCCGCTCTATCGGAGCAGTATTTGGTTGGCGACTTTGATTGGAACGACGTTGCTTTGATTGTTACCAAATCCGGCGGGCAAAAAGAACGGGTGAAAATTACCGCCGAAATGGTGTCGACAGCGGACCAATTATTATTGGAAACGCCCGGGACGCATAGAATCGCGGTTCGTTACCGCGGGTTCACGGCGCATTTTTTTGTTAACATCGTCGACGCGTTAAGATACAAGGTCAATTACGTGACCGGTATCGGCGATGAAGTTATAACCTATACCGTTAAAGAAGGCGCCAGCCTGATGACCCCTCCGAAGCCGGTTCGCGACGGGTATGTTTTTGTCGGATGGTGTTTACGGCTTGATGACGAAGAACTTTATGATTTATCTGTTCCGGTGACGTCGGATTTGACGCTTTACGCGAAATGGGATCTTGTGACCCTCCCCGCGCCGAGCGGGCTTAAGGTTCAAGAAAATGTTTTGACCTGGAGCGCGGTTAAAGGCGCGGTCGCCTACGCCGTTTATATCGACGGGGATGAAGCGGGGATTGTCGCCGAAAACTCATTTGACCTGAGCGCATTGGAAAAGGGAGAATATGAATTACAAGTCAAGGCGCTTGCGAATCCGGATTTGAATCACGACTCGCCCCCGAGCGCGCCATTTTTATATAACAATTATTTAAAAATATATCTGTCTCAGCCGAAAAACGTCCGCTACGGCAATCACGTTTTAACCTGGGACGCGGTGCCGAACGCCACGGAATATGAGATTCAAGTACACGGCGTCTTTACGGCGAGGACCGCGGAGACCTCGTTCCGTTTTGACCCGCCGCTTGTCGGGAATTATTACATTGAATTGACGAGCGTCGGCGACGGAAAGGATTATCTTGATTCGCTGCCTTATTTTTATCATTATATTTTGGAAGCGAAAGCGCCGGAAAATCTCACGGTTGAAGACGGCATACTAGTCTGGGACACTGTGCCGGAGGCGGCGGCGTACATTATCGAGATAAACGGCGTCGAAAGCGAAACCTCCGAGCCTTTCTACGACGGTCCTCTTTCAACATCGACACCCAATCTAGTAAGGATTAAAACTGATTTCGGTTCCGGCTTGCAATCGGAATACACGGAATATAAAGAGTTTTCGATATGGCCGACCCCCGTCAATGTCGATTATGTTTATAATGAGCCGTATCTTACGATAAGTTGGGAGGGTGAGGCGATAGAATACGAAATTATAATTAACGGCAAAAAGAAGAAGGAAACGATATTAAATATGTATAAGCTTTTGCTCAATGAAATAAATTTCGGCATTAACGAGATTGTGATTAAGGCGCAAGGCGATTCCACGCGTCATGAATCGCGCCCGAGCGAAGCGATAACAATTAAGAAAATAAAACTTCCCGCGCCGCGGCCGATTATCGACGGGTTTAATTTAACGTGGGAAGATATTGACGGAGCCGCCGGATACGAGATGAAGCTTGACGGGGTCGATTGCGGGTTGTCTTTCGAGGCGCTATTTGAATGCGCGAGTTTGGCTTCCGGCGATCACGTCTTTTCCGTTAAGGCTGTCGCGCCGGAATTCTCAGAAAAACCCGAAATCTTCTATTATGATTCGGAAGCGGCGACTTATTCCTTTACGAAACTGAAGAAACCAATATTAGAATTAAGCGAGGACTTGCTTTTCTGGAGCGAGATAGCTGGTCAATCGCGATACCGTCTCCGCGTTGACGACGGTGATTGGATTCAGTTGACGGACGAGGAATATCGTTTACCGCTGGTTGATGTTAATATGACTGTCGAGGTCGAGGCCATCGGCGGCGAAAACGAAATGAATTCCAACGTCGAGCAAATTTACCTTAACACTTTAAATAATTATTACATGGTATTTACCGAGCGGGACGGTTCTTTAAGAGTTGCGGAGATAAAGTCCGGCGATAAAACTAAAACCAAACGTATTGTGTTCCCCGGCGAATATCGCGGTCTGCCGGTCACCTATATTGATTCCTGGGCCGTAAAGGAATTTACCGAATTGGAAACGGTGGTTTTCTCCGAATCGTTGGAGATAATCGGGACGCAGGCATTCATGGGATGCTCATCTCTCGCCGAGTTGGTTTTCCCGGAGTCGCTTACTATCGTCGGCAGGGAAGCGTTTCTGGATTGCTCTTCCTTGACGGCGGTTACTTTCCCGGAAAACGGTAATTTAGAGTATATTCGCGAGAAGGCGTTTTACGATTGCGTAAATCTTAGTCTCGTGAACTTTCCCGGAAATCTTAAAATGATTGAGGAAAAAGCGTTTTATAATTGCGCTTTGTCCGTGATAGAATTTCCGGGGACGATTGAGTCCATAGATAATCAAGTTTTTAGAGAATGCGAAGGGCTTAAGTTGCTTATTTTCCGTTCCGAAACCGTCCCGGAATTAGGCGTTAATATTGTTCCCCGGCATACCATTCTTTTGGTTCCCGCAGACAGTTTGAAATCTTACGAATGGGAATTTAAAGGTTCAAATTATCTTTTCCCGATTGGCACCGAGCTGTTTTATGAAGATGACTTCTATTGCGTTATCATTGACGGAGAGATATGTATTTTGGGTTATCAAGGATCGGAAGAGGACCTCGCGATTCCCGAGACCATCGGGAATTATCCGGTGACGAGCATCGGTAACGAAGCGTTTTTTGAAAACCAAACAATCAAGACGGTAACCGTTCCGGCGTCAGTGAGCGTTATCGGCATGTCGGCGTTCGAGAAATGCGTAAATCTCGTTAACGTTCAATTAAATGAAGGTCTTAAAGAATTAGGGCACTCCGCCTTTCGAAACTGTACCTCGCTGTCGGAGATTTACTTACCCGACAGCATCGAAATTCTCGGCTCCTCTCTTTTCTCCGGCTGCGTCGTTTTAACTAGCCCGCGGTTGCCCGCCGGTATACTTGAAATCCCCTTCGGGATGTTTTCCGATTGCGCGGCGCTTCCCGGGGTATCGATTCCGGAAACGGTAAATTACATTGGCGACTCCGCTTTCATGAATTGCGCGTCAATTAGTTACATCAAACTTCCCGCCGGCGTCGACCGTATTCAAGCAGGCACTTTTTCCGGGTGCGTTTCTCTTGAAAAGGTGGAAAAAGATTATGACTCATATTTGCGAGTATCGCCTTCCGCTTTTTTCAATTGCCGGAATCTTTCGGAGTTTTCCCGGATAAAATTCACGGGCGATATTGGGAGCTCGGCCTTTTCCGGATGTAAGAGAATCACGACATTCGATACCGAAAAAATTACCGCCATCGGTAAGTATGCGTTCAAAGATTGTTCCAGCCTTACCGAAATCCGGATTCATCCCGGCATATCAATGGTGGGAGATAAGGCTTTTTATAGTTGTTTCGCGCTCACGATTTATCTTCACATTGGCGCTCCGCGAGAAAACTACGGCGTGGCCTGGGCCGGTCCGGCCGAAATTGAAAGCTACGGTTGATGACCTATTCGATAAAAGCTTTTTGGAAAATCGCCGCCGGGCATGGGATTTTTATTGCCGGGGGCGGCCGATAATGTTATAATATAAGGGACGGTGACGATATGCAATCAACGGATTATATTTATGAGCCGCTCGATATGTTTAAAAAACAATATCGGAACGAACACGCCAAAAACACAAGCGAATATTTTGAAGATTTGGTCAAAGAATCTGGTGTTAACGAGAGCGAGAACGCTCAAGTCGTAAAAAAAATAAGAAAAAAGGAAAAAGAGATCAAACGTCTCGAAAAAAAGCATCGGACTCAAACCGGTCTGAAAGTTTTTTTAATCGTTTTGACCGTTCTTCTGTTGATTGCCGGCGTCGCGCTCATATATTCTTTTACTGATGAGAAAGCGCCAGCGCGGTTGATAACCGGGATAATCGCGCTTGCTGGCGGTGTCGGCTTGATATTGATTATCGTTCTTAAATTAAATAAGGTTATTAAAAATTTGAATAACCTGCTTTCGGAAACAAAAGAAAAACTGGACAGTTTATATGCGACGGCTTGGGAACAAATGCGTCCGCTCAATGAATTATATGATTGGTCAATGACGGCCGCCATTATTCAAAAAACAATGCCGTTAGTTAAACTCGATCCGTATTTTGATTACCGGAAATTCGCTTATTTGGCTAAAAAATACGGTTTGCCGGGCAATGCAGATAAAAACAAATCAGTATTGTTCATTCAAAGCGGCGAAATACTTAACAATCCCTTTTTGCTGGCCCGGATTTTAAATTTCCGGATGGGAACTAAAACGTATCGCGGAACGAAAATAATCAGCTGGACCGTCAGCCGAATCGTTGACGGCAAGACGGTGACGGAGACGAGAATGCAAACTCTTTCCGCGACGCTAACCAAGCCATATCCCCTTTACTCGACGGAATCCTTTATCCTTTACGCCAATGACGCCGCCGGCGATTTATCGTTCAACAGCGACCCGCCCGACTTAAGCGGCCTGAACGATAGGCAAATTGAAAATCTCATCTCGAGAAAAGAAAGAGAAATCGAAAAAAAGGCCAGGGACGCGATTAAGGATAACAGCGAGTTTACTCCGCTTGCCAATACGGAATTCGAAGCGTTGTTTAACGCTTTGGATCGCGATAACGAGGTTCAATTTCGCTTGCTTTTCACCCCGCTCGCGCAAACGGAAATCATAAAATTATTGAAGGATAAAACCGAAAAATATAGCTCCTGCTGGTCTTTGCATAAAAGAAAATATCTTAATTTTGTTTTCTCGAAACACCTTAAGAAAATTGATGTGTCGCAGGACCCCTCGCTTTACGTCGATTATGATTTGGCGTCGGCGCGGAAAAAATTTTGCGCCTATAACAATGATTTTTTTCAGATTTTATATTTCTCCTTAGCCCCGATCTTGGCGATCCCCTTGTACCAGCAATACCGGCCGCGGGAATTTATCTATGACGAAGATTATTATGATAAGTTTAACGTTAGTTGCTGGGAACACGAGGCGACAGTCAATTATTTCAGCGAATCGCAATTTAAACATGAGAAATCGGTGACGCGGAATATTCTTAAAACCAACGTTATCGCGGCGGGCAAGGATTACGATGTTCTCGAGGTAACCGCTCATGGCTATGAGGGGATACCCCGCACCGATTATGTTAGGGTCCTCGGCGGCGACGGTCATTATCACAGTGTGCCCGTGCATTGGGTCGAATACTTGCCGGTGAAAAAGGCTTCCCGGGTGGTCATCAAGAAAACCGAGGGCGTCAGCCGCCGGGAATTCATTAACAATAAACAAAATAACGACAATTGGCGGAAGTTTATTGAAACGCACGCCGCCTCCGCAAGCGCTTTTATATTAAGAAAGTCATTGTTAGCCTTTATCTTAGCGAAACCATACGATGATCAAACGGACGAAAGACTAAACGAGATTTTATATCAAATAAAATAAAAAGGGAGGATTTTATGGCCAACGAATTGGACGAATTAACATCGCCGGTTAATCCGGAAGGACGCGACATCAACGTTATTCACAAGCAATTACCGATTAAAGTAGGCGCGGGATCGCTCATTTTTGAGATTTTATTATGGGTATTGATTATCCCGGGACTTATCTTTTTGATTATGAAGATCAGCGCCGGCAATTATTTGCGCAGGCTGCAGCAAAAAATCCAACACAACGCCTCGCAGATTGATAATTACCTGGAGCAACGGGTAATGATTTTGCAGAATGTGGCCGGTTTGGTAAGCAAAGCGATTGACTTGGATAAAGACGTCATGAAGTCGGTAGCCGCTTACCGGGGCGGAATCAAGCACACGGACGCCGAGCGGAACGAGGTCTCGCAGGAATTGGATTCCATTTATTCGCGGATTAACGTGGCTTTTGAGGCTTACCCGGATCTGAAGACCCATAAGGTAATCGCCGACGCAATGCAACAAAACAGCTATCTTCAGAAAGAAATCACCGCCGCAAGAGATCTCTATAACGACACGGTTATGGAGTGGAATAACGCCGTGAACACCTGGCCGACAAAGATGATCGTCGCGGCGCGCAAGGGCTATACGACCCGGATTCCTTTTGCCGCTTCGCGGGAAGTAAAACAACAGGCAAGAAACGTGTTCTTCTAAAAAACAAAAATAAGTGTCACTGAACACTTATTTTTTTAATTAAAAGGAGCGAAAATGAATATCAATAAATTAGCAACATTACAAAATCCAGACGGAGGGTTCGGATATTTTCACGGGATGGGCGCCTCCTGGCGCGACGTGACCACGGAGAAAGCGTTAAAAAGGATGTATTTTTTAGGGTTGGATCCTTCCCGCCCGCTTCTTAGAAAAACTTTGGATTATCTTAATAAATGTCTTTCGGGCGAGGCGAAAATCCCTGACCGAGTCGAAAAGGTGATTAATTGGGAACTTTTTTCCGAACTCATGTTTTCGGGATGGCTTGCTTTTTTCGATTGCTTAACCGAGAAAGCGCGGCTGATCAGGGAAAAATGGCGGGAGGTGATTGAGGCCGCCGTTAAAGAAGGAAAATTCAACTACCATGAATACGAACTTGCTTTCCAAAACGTCTTTGGCCGGAAAAAGGCGCGGGAACGAATCTTAAACCCGGCCTCGTTTTATCTCGTCGCGTTGCTTAAAAACCACTTATCGCCCGAAGCGGCGGAAGCGTATTGCGAATATCTTCTTGAAACTGGCGTTTATTATATCTACAGCAAACCGCTTCGCCCGCTCCCGGGCGAGTTGGCCGATATCCGTTCCTTTTACCTTCTTGAAGCCGTGAAACTAATCGCGGTTTATGCGAGCGATAAGAGAAAATTTGCTTATGTTTGGGAATGGATAACGCGCGGGCGTCATCCGGACGGTAACTGGTATCTCGGCGAACTTAAAGCCGACGGCATGATCTTTCCCGTGTCCGGAAGTTGGCGCGATAGAGTTAATAAAACGAGGGACGTAACCCGGTATTTGAATGCCGTTTTACGAGCGCTCGCGATATAGGTTCATAACCGTAAAAAATTATTTATTGACGAAATTAGTCATGAAGAACCCGCGGAATATAAAATATCTGATGTACAGAATCTAAGAGACGGCATTAAAATACGAAATTTAAGGATATAGTTCCAAATCTGGATAATTGATTATTACTATGTAATAAATCCGCTGAGAAAAGGTTTCGCTTTTTTCATAATTTAAAGGTTATACACGGCGTTAAGGTTACGAAAGGAACCATGACAGACGGCGGAATTTACTCGACGCGCTGAAGGACAACGATTTATATTATTTTATATATTTTACCAATTATCGGCATATTGAATTTCAATCATCCTTATCATAAACGTTTTGTTTGTAAATTTCGAGGACTTTATCTATCGAACACATTTTTAAAAAGGGATGATCATTGGAATCGCCGTTCTCATTTATTAGTGAGCCAATCAAAATTTAAACGCTGTTTTTCGTTCAATAATTGATGAGGTATTGTAAAAAACTTTTTGACTTTTTTGGCTCAATTTTATTACCATATACAGTCTCTTTACTTTTTACCGATAATTTGATATACTGAACCTGAAAGACGTCTAATCGTATGGTGATTAAGGATAGCGTTCCTAATCTAAAAAACTTGATTAAAACAAAGCAATAAACCCGCCGGGGGAAAGGCTACGGCTTTTTCTGGTTGTATTAAGATAGTAAACGCGAGGTATGAGTTGATAAATATTTTAAAGGAAATGCTTAAAGGAAAGGTCGACGCCGTTGGCGAGATACCCGTCAAGAAGATTGTATTTAACGAAGAGTTGCTCAAGGGGTGCGAAACCAATCGCTGCGGGCGTTATAACCGCAATTGGATGTGCCCGCCGGCGCTCGCCGACCAACGCGCTTTGGTCGATAAATATAAAAAATACGAGCGCGCTTTTGTCTTTTCCAAGATTGTTTTTTTGGACGACCCCTTTGACGCGGAAGGGATGGAACGCGGCCGTAAGGAGATGGAAGCTCTGATTGTAGAGATCAGGCGCGGTCTAAAGAATCGTGACTTTGCGATTCTCGGGGCGGGTTCATGTTCGATTTGCCGGGAATGCTCGTATCCGTCTTCCCCCTGCCGCCATCCCGAGATTGCCTGCCCTTCCCTGGAAGCGGTCGGCGTCGACGTCGCGGAATTGGCGACGGAGACCGGTATGAAATATTATAACGGGCCGAACACCGTAACTTATTTCGCGGCTGTGTTTTATAACCCCGATTATAAGTTAAAGGTTATATCCGGCGGGAAGGCGACGGAAGTAACCGTCGCGGGCGGCGCAAATTTACTCGCCGCGCTGAGGAATAAGGGTTTTTATCTTGCTGCGGATTGCGGCGGCGCGGGCGTGTGTAAAAAGTGCAAGGTCAAGGCGGAAGGAAAAACCGCGCTCGCCTGTCAAACGAGGGTAACCGGAGAAATGACGGTGGAACTCTCGACGGGGGAATATCATGCTACCCCGGATGATTGGGAAACGCGCTTTCCTGTCGAAAAGAAAAGCGGGTATGGCGTCGCCATTGATTTTGGGACGACGACAATCGCCGCGTATTTGCATAAACTTGAAGACGGGGCGACCGTCGCCGGCGCGTCCGCGTTAAACGCGCAGGCCATGTTCGGGAGCGACGTTGTCTCGCGGATAAAAAAATGCGCCGAAGGCCATCTTCCGGCGCTTCACGAAACGGCCATAAAGCAAATTAACGAAATCATCGATTGGTTTAAAGCCGACCATGGGATAGCCAACGTGGCGGAAGTCGTTATCGCCGCCAACACGGCGATGCTTCATATTCTCGCTAACGTTAACCCGTCGCCGCTCGGCGTCGCGCCTTTTACGCCGGTATTCCTTGAACGCAGGGAAACGCCCGGGGAAGAAGTCGGGATAAACGCGGGGTCGGTTATATTGCTTCCGGCAATCGGTCCGTATCTCGGCGGCGATATCGTTGCCGGCATGCTTGCCTGCAATCTCGCGGCGGAGCGGGAAACCGCCCTCCTGGTTGATCTCGGGACCAACGGCGAGATAGTTATCAAGTCCCCGCGCGGATACTACGGGGCGTCCGTCGCCGCCGGACCGGCGTTTGAAGGCGCGCGAATCGAGTGCGGAACGGGAGGGATAGCCGGCGCCATCGCCAAAGCGAACCTGAAGAAGGGAAAATTAATCACGGAAACCGTCGGTAACAAAAGCGCGATTGGGATATGCGGGAGCGGGTTGGTCGATTTAATCGCGATATTGATTAAAGAAGGTTTGATTGACGAGGCCGGCACCTTCTGTTTCGACGCGAAAAGCCCCCTCGCCGCCAATTTCCGCAACGGCCGATTCTATATCACATCCGACATTTATTTAACGCAAAAGGACATCCGGGAATTCCAACTGGCGAAAAGCGCCGTGGCTGCGGGTATCCGGGTTTTGACGGAAGCGGCCGGGGTAAACCTGAAGGATATCGAGCGTATTTATCTCGCCGGCGGTTTCGGTTTTTACTTAAACCCAAAGAGCGCCGTCGCCATCGGGCTTTTGCCTGAAGAGAGCGTCGGGAAAATCACCGCCCTCGGCAACGCGAGCGGCCGCGGCGCGCGAATGGCACTGCTTAACGGCGCTTACCGCGAGCGATGCGACGCGATTGCGCGCGAGGTTAAGATTGTGGAACTGGCCCATAATCCCCGCTTTAGTCAATTATTCATCGAGCATATGTCATTTTAGCAGGAAAAGGAGGTATCGGATGGTCGTTAAGATATCTGATAAGAAATTAGAAGAAGTCCTTGATTTTAACGAGTTAACAAAGCTGTTCAAACACTTTTCCATTCTTACCGGCATTGACGTATCTTTGCACGATGTCGAAGGCAAGGAACTGATTTGTAACCGCCTATCTCCGGAGAATAATATTTGCGAGTACATGAAAAAAACCGGCAAAGCGTCGGCCTGCTTTCAGAACTTGGCTTATTCCGGTCGGAAAGCGGCCGAATTGGGAGAGCCTTATATCTTTAAATGCGGCTGTATGATAAAATGCTCGGCGCCGATTTTGTTCGAGGAAAAACTTATCGGCAATATTTCCTGCGGGCCGGTCCTGCTTTGGGACGCCGACGATCTTTCGCTTGAGGAACTCGAGAACTGGGCGATTAAAATGGAGATCAACGAAAAGAACATGCAAAAGTTTTTGGAGGACGTCAAGCAACTGTCGTGCGAGAGCATGACGAGCGCCGCGGAAATGCTCAGTTTTATCGTTGATTACATGTGCCGGGAGGAGAGCAAATTCCTTGCTCAACGGTTGAAAATCTCGAAACAACAAAAGGAAATCTCGGAATTATTGCAGGATAAGAAACAAAACAAGGCCAGTTTGGAAGCCATCGAACGGAAAGCGAAATTGCGAAGGTTCCCGGTCGAGATGGAGCGGGAATTAATCGTCTCAATCCAGACCGCCAATATGAATAACGCCAAGCGGATCCTAAACGATTTGCTTTGTGAGATCTTCGCTTATTCCTCCGGAAACGAGGACATTATTAAGGCCAAGTTATTCGAGTTAAGCGCGATTCTTATCCGCGCCGGCGTTGACGGCGGCGCGCCGTTACTCGAGATGTCCAAGATTATTACCGAATACACGAAGATTCTTACCGAGAAAATTACTTTCGAGGAATTGTGTCATTTCACTTCGGAAATCATGGAAAAAATCATGAACGTCATCTACGAGAACCGCGAGCAGAAGCAGACCAATCAGCATTTGATTAACGCTATCAATTACATTAAGGATAATTATCATAAGGATTTGAGCCTGGAGACGGTCGCGAGGAATGTATTCGTAAGCAACTACTACTTAAGCCACCTGTTCAGGGAAGAGCTCAATATGACATTTTCCGATTACGTGAATAAAATCAGGATGGAACAGAGCCTCGCGCTGATGAAAACAACGAGCAAGACGGTCCAGGAAATCGCCGAGGCGGTCGGCGTGAGCGACGCAAGCTACTTTACGAAAATATTTAAAAAATATTACGGCGTCACGCCCACGAGCTATATGAAAATCTACAACTGAGGAAGAAACGGGGAAAAACCTGTTTTTTTTTTCTTAAATAACAATATATTACTACTTTATCGCAAGATATTTAATGAAAAATACAAACGGTTTCATGTATACTATAAATGTAAGAAAATTGAGGTGATATTATGATTTTGGAGAATATTTCTTTATCGTTACAGAAAGGCAAAGCGAAAGACGTGCGGACGCTTGTTCAAGATGCGCTTGATGCCGGGTTGTCGCCGCGGGAGATCCTCAATTCCGGACTTATCCAGGGAATGAACGTAATCGGCGGTAAGTTTAAAAACAACGAAGTTTTCGTCCCCGAGGTGCTTGTGGCGGCCCGGGCGATGAACGCCGGTCTTGAGATTTTGCGCCCCGTTCTGACGCAGTCGGGCGTGAAGCCGATCGGGAAAGCGATTATTTGCACGGTGAAAGGCGATCTTCACGATATCGGCAAAAACCTTGTTAAGATGATGCTCGAGGGCCAGGCGATCGATTGTCTTGATTTGGGCGTCGACGTGGATTCCGACACGATTATCGCCGCGATCAAAGAGCATGAGCCCGATTTACTCTGTCTTTCGGCGCTTCTTACGACGACGATGATCGCTCAGAAAGAAATTATCGCGGATATTGAGCGGGCCCGTTTGCGGGACAAGGTGAAGATCATGGTCGGCGGCGCCCCGGTGACGGAGGCCTTCGCCAGGGAGATCGGCGCCGACGCTTACAGCCCCGACGCCGCCAGCGCCGCGGAGACGGCCGTGAAAATTCTTACCGGACAGGTCGAAGGCAATGTTTAAAGAACTGTCGTGGTACAAACCGGATCTTGAAAAAACCGTCGCCATGCTCGAAAAACTTTACCGCGACGCTTTAGATCGGAAAGGCGGGAACGTGACGTTTCGCGCCCTGCCGCCAACCGACGTTGATTTTTACGACAAGCTTGATTTAGAAAAATATAATTTTGAAGACGGAATTAAGGAATACGCAGTCGAATTATGCGCGATGTTGGAAAACTCATTCCGGGCGCGGCGGATTGTTGACGACAACATGCTTCCGACAATTTCCCCGGCGCTCGGGATCGGCGATTACTCGGCTTTCGTTGGCGGGGAGATTGATTTTCGAAAGAACACGAGTTGGTCGCGCCCGATTCTAAAGGAGATCGGCGATTGGAAACGACTCCCGCCGCTTGGCACCGCAAAATGGTATAAGAAATTCTTACAAATATGCGAGGAAATGTTAAAGATATCGGCGGAAAGCGGCATCCCGTTCATGCGCGGCTTTTTCTCGCCGCTTGACCTGGCGCACGCTTTAAGGGGGGAGGCGATTTATTACGATTTTTACGATGACCCCGACGCGCTGCACGAGTTGCTCGATTTTTGCGCCGACGCGACGATTAAGTTTGCCGGGGATATTTACGACTTGGCGGAGAAATACTTAAAAGACGCTCCGTACGGGCTTTTCTACGCGAAAGATGTGATCAATATGTCGGAAGATATCGCCTGCATGATTTCGGGGGAACTCTATAACGAGTTTTGCCGGCCTCACACGCAAAAGGTAATCGACCATTTCGGCGTCGGGCATATGCACTCTCATTCGCGGGCGATGTATCTCGTTAAAGAAATATGCGGTTTGAACAACGTCGCCAATCTATGGCTCGCAACCGATCCAAACGCTCCCCGGCCAATCGATCATCTTGACAGTTTGATTGAGGACGCCGCGGGGGTTTGCCTGGCGATCGATTGCGAGGATTTCTCCGAAATCGAGAATAATATCGATAAACTGAAAAAAGGCAATTTCTCGATCGCCTTGCCGGTTGGCGACGTGGAAGAAGCGGCCAGACTCGCGGAGAAGTTTAACCGCATCGTTTGATAATTTTTTGGGAAAGAGTGAGAAATGAAAAAAATAATTATTGCCTTGTTAATGATTTTCGCCGCGTTCGTTTTTTCCGCGAACATAATCAGGCCCAAGGCCGATGACGGGACAATAAGGATTTGGGTCGGCGCGATTTCCCGGGAAAAAGAAGTCATGGAGGATCTGGCCGCCGAGTTTAAGGAAAAAACCGGCGTCACGGTCAAGGTCTATCAAAAGCTGGAGATATTCACGGTGCCCGCGGCCCTGGTGAACAACGCCGAGCTCGAGGAGCGTCCGGATATCGTCTACATGCAGGCCCCCGATATCGGCGGGCTTGTAAAGTCGGGTTATTTACAGCCGTTGGAAATTTCCGCCGAAATGCGCGGCCGTTTCTGCCCGGTCGCTTTTGAGGCCTTTACTTTCAACAACGAGGTTTACGGCGTCGGTTACTCAAACTCCGCCTACGGGCTTATTTATAACAAAGACTTGATTGCGACCGAGGATTTGCCCGAAACTTGGGAAGATCTTTTCGCAAAAGCGGAGGAGCTAACGATTGCCGACGATGACGGGAATATTACGCAAAGGGGATTGTATTTAAACGCCACCGATATGTGGTTTAACTACCCCTTGATCCGGGAATACGGCGGTTATTATTACGGAAGACATGCCAACGGCGATTATAACGCGTATGACGTCGGTTTGGATAACCCGGGAATGCTTGACTACGTGGCTAAAATCAAAGAACTTAAGGCCAAAGGAATGGTCTTAAATAACCCGAACAAAAAAGACTACAGCGATATCATCGCCGAGTTCGCGGCGGGCAGGGTCGCGATGTTTTTCTACGGTTTGTGGTCGGCGCAAATTTTTCAAAACGCCGGGGTGAATTACGGCATCGCGCCGCTTCCCGATAACGCCAAACCGATCACGACCGTCGAGGGTTTCGTTATCAATAAATACACGCGGAATCTACCCGCGGCCCGCGATTTTTTGGCGTTTATCCTTGAAGACGCGAACCAGCAGCGTTTAATTGAGGCGGGGAATAATTACGAGCGAAAAACGGGCGAGCGCAACCCGACAAATATCTCCGTGATCGAAAGCGACTATATCCAATCGGACGAAATCCTGCGCGATTTTAGCGGAATCGGGTTTAACGTCGAGCCTTTTCCCAATATTCCGGAAGGAACGCTGTGGTATAACCAGGATGTCACGACGACCGCGTTTCGCGCGATTTTCTTCGGCGACAGCGCCGGGAACGAAGTTGACGCCATGTATAAGCTTACGGAATTGGCGGAGTATATCCGAAGAAACGTCTTGCTTATGAACGAGACGGCGGAGTACGTTAGCATTCCCTGGTGGGCGTATGTTTTGGTATCCGCCGCGGTTATCGCCGGTGCGGCCGCGTATATCATTTTGAAAAGACGGAAAGGGACGCGCCCGCGGGAAAGGCATAGCCTGAAACGGACGGTTATCGCCTGGGGGTTGATGATTCCCTTCCTCGTTCTTTTGGGCATGTTTTACGTTTACCCGATATTTCATAATTTCTACTTATCGTTTACCAATTACAGCGGCGTTAACTTGCGCGATTACGGTTTGGTCGGCTTCGCGAACTACCGTCAGATATTTACCGAGGGCGTCAAGGGACTTCTGGGAATGGGGCTATGGACTTTTGTGTTCGCGTTCTCGGTAATCGCCATATCTTTCATCTTTGGCGTTCTTCTCGCGACGCTTCTGGAAACCGCGGGCATGAAAGTCGCCAGGGTATACCGGCTGATATATATACTTCCCTGGGTTATCCCGGCGGTAATAACGCTGCTTATGTGGCAGGGATTGCTTGAAACCGAGGGGGGGCTGATAAACCGACTCCTGGCGCTCGTCGGTCTCGGCAAGGTGCCGTGGCTCACGAACCGCATTATGGCCCGCGTCTCCACCGTCTTCGTCATGGTTTGGTTTTCCTTCCCTTATTACATGGTCGTGGCTTCGGGTTTTTTACAATCAATCCCCAAGGAATATTACGAGGCCGCGAGAATCGACGGCGGCTCGCGCTCTTATATATTTTTTCATATCACCCTGCCGCTGGTGTTTAAGGCCTTAATCCCGACGCTGATTATGGGCTTTATTATGCAGTTTAACCAGTTCGGCGTCTACATGCTTACGCAGGGCGGTCCGGCGAGCGACGTTCTCGGCCAACCGGGCGCAACCGACTTATTGATAACTTATGTTTTTAACACGGCTTTTAACTCGAAACGGTACGCCCTCGCCGCGACCTATTCGGTAGTCATTTTTGTGTTTGTCGCTGTATTTGCGCTTATTACCATGCGCGTTAACAAAAAAAGGATGGAAGCGTAGGTGAAAAGAATGCGAAAGAAAATTATTTCCAGGGTATTCTTGCACGCGTTATTGTTTATGTTGGCGATCATCACGCTTTTCCCTTTTGTCTATATCGTCCTTATCGCCCTCGGTAAGAACGTTATTTCCACGAACACGTTTATTCCCGAGGGGTTCACGCTCGATAATTTCAAGCGGCTGTTTACGGAAACGAAATTTCTTAACTGGCTGGGAAATTCCCTCTTAATCGCCACCTTGACGATGATAGCGGCCGTCATATTGGTTTCCGTTTCTGTCTACGTTTTTTCCCGTCTGAAGTTTTACGGGAAGCGGAAGCTGTTTAATTTTGTTTTATTGATTCAGATTTTCCCCTTGACTTTGTCGATGGTCTCGATTTTTCAAATTTTTGTGCGCCTGGGACTTTTGAACCGGATGATGGGGTTGGTGATCGTCAACTGCACGCTTGCTTCGGCCGGGCTCGTGATGCTCGCGAAGGGTTATTTTGATTCCATTCCTTACGAGATTGACGAGGCGGCGATGATGGACGGGGCTTCGGTCTTTCAGATTCTCACCAAGATCACTTTACCGCTCGCTAAACCGATGCTCGCGATTGTCGCAATCCAGAGTTTCGTCATCGCTTATAACGAGTACACGATCGCGAGCGCCGTGATGACAACGAACGTCGAGGCGATGCCGCTTGCCGTCGGCTTGCAAAGCATGATTACCGGGCAATACGGCATCAACTGGAGCATTTATTGCGCCGGCGCGGTATTGGGGAGCATCCCGATGATTATCCTGTTCTATTCATTACAGAAGAATTTTATCGGCGGTTTGACCGAGGGCGGCGGGAAATAAAATGCTTTACGACATCGTACATTTTTCCGACTACTTGTTTGCTTATCCCGTCGCCGCGGATAAGATAAACGTCCGGATCAGGGTCCGGAGCAATGTTTTCTCTGAAGTTAAAGTTTTCTTTAAAAACCTCTATGATCACGGGCCCGAGATCTTTGAAAAGGAAATGAAGATAATCCTTGACGACGGCGTTCACGCGCTTTATGAAGCGACGCTCGCGGTCAAGGAGAGGCATTTCAAGTATTATTTCGAGCTTCGCGCGGGAGCGGATGTTTTCGCTTATACCGCCGACGGCATTATGAAAAACCCCGCGCCCTGCAATTATTTCTATTATCCGGCCGTTAACGCTTGCGATATTATCGCCCCGCCCGCCTGGGCGGAGGGGGAGATAATCTATCAAATATGGATCGACCGTTTTTACGACGGCGACCCCCTTAACAACCCGCCGGGGGTAAAAATGTGGGGCGCCCCGCCCGACCGAGGCGCTTATTACGGCGGGGATTTTGCCGGGATCATCAAGAAACTTGATTATTTACGGTCGCTCGGCGCCAAGATATTGTATTTGAGCCCTCTGTTTTACTCGCCTTCCTATCATAAATACGACGTTGCCGATTATTATAAAATCGAGGAAATTTACGGCGGCGAGGAAGGTCTTAAAGAATTGGTGGATGCGGCCCACGCCAAGGGCATGAAGATCGTTTTGGATTGCGTTTTTAATCATTGCAGCGCGGAAAACGAGTTGTTCCGCGACGTTATCGAAAAAGGAGCGTCCTCACCTTATCGCGACTGGTTTTACATTTACGATTTTCCCGTCGACGCCAGCCGCTGTAACTACGACACTTTCGCCGGGGCGGTGCCGGAGATGCCGCGTTTTAATACCGCCAATCCCGAAGTAATCGCTTATTTGACAGACGTCGCGCGCTACTGGACAGAAAAGTTGGATATCGATGGTTGGCGGCTCGATGTCGCGGACGAGGTCGCGTCAAGTTTCTGGCGCGAGTTTCGCCGGAAACTAAAAGCGGTAAAACCCGATATATTAATTTTCGGCGAGGTGTGGAATCACGCCTCGAAATGGATGCAGGGCGATCAGTTTGACACGGTAACCAATTATAAATACCGGCAATGGCTTATCGAATTCGCCCGCGGGAAGATTGACGCTCTCGCTTTTTGGCGGAAGATTTGCGGGAACAAGATGCTTTACAAAACGCCGTCGTTTAATTATCTCGTCAATTTAATCGGTTCGCACGATACCGCGCGTTTCCGAACGACTGTTGCGGACGAGAGAATTCATTACCTGGCCTTGGCCCTGACTTTGACATTTGAAGGGATGCCGCTCATTTATTACGGCGACGAGGTCGGCCTTGAAGGCGACGAGGATCCCGACAATCGTCGGGCTTTCCCGTGGGAAGCGACCGGCAAGGAAGAGTTGGAGTTTATCCGCGCGGTCTGCCGTTTTCGGGAAAGCTCGCCCGCGTTGAAAAAGGGGGACATGACTCTTTTGGCTGCCGGCCCGCGTTTCTTGGCTTTTAAGAGATCTCACGGGACGGACGCGGTGGTCGTCGCCGTTAATTTCGGCCCCGCGCCGGAGAAGTTTGTTTTTGATTTTAAGGAAATTCAGATCGGGAAATTAATCGAAGTTGATAATTGTCCCGCTATCGGCCCGTATGGATTTATAATCGGATCATAAAAAAAAGAAAGGATGGAGAAGATGAAGAAATTTTTTATACTTTTCTTGCTTATCGGCGGTATTTTGCTTAGCGGTTGCGGCGAGACCAAGTATACCGTCGAGTTCGATCTAAATTACGAGGGAGCTCCGGCCGGCCCCGCCGCGCAGGAACTCGCGAAGGGAGACAAGGCGACCGAGCCGCTGGCGCCGACCCGCGCCGGGTATGAGTTCTTGGGATGGTTCAAGAACGAAGACGACGAGGAGCCATATGATTTCAGTCTCGAAGTCGAAGCTAGTTTTGTTCTTTACGCCAAATGGAGGGAAGTCGAAGCGGACGTCGTGTGGTATCTCGGCGGGAGTTTCAATAACTACGCGCCCGATGACCCCGACTACGTTATGGAAAAGGGAGAGGACGGGATCTATACCTTTACCGTGGAACTGACCGATGATAATCGCGATAAGACTTACGACGGCCATTACTACAAGGTTACCGATGGCACATGGGAAGTCTGCTACGGCGTCGACAACTATTATATCAATCCGGCTCCCGCGTCCCCGACCGGCGGCGGACTGGGTTCGATCTGGCATTGGGCGAACGGCACCCTTACCGTGCGGTTTGACCCGGAAGAGTTGCTTATTACCGACGAGCTCGTCATGAAAGAGGATATTATAGAGGAAATTGATCCCCGCCTTTACGGGAAGTTTAACGGCTGGGCGATCGACGGCGAGACGGCGATCGTTATGAGCGACCCGGACGGGGACGGTATCTATACCGCGGAGATCGAGTTTGAGGAAGGCGACACTTCCGACTTCACCGTTTGCGTTTCGCGGAAATGGTATGACGACCAGTGGGGTCAAAGATGGGGAGCGCATGAGCAATACAAACTTGACGGCGCTCCGGC
>DGED01000018.1:21358-25331 GCA_002385755.1 Caryophanales bacterium UBA3935
ACGAGTACGCGAGTCCCCGCCTTTACGGCAAATTCAACGGCTGGGCGATTGACGGCGAGGCCGCCGTTGCGCTCACCGACCCGGACGGGGACGGCGTGTACGAAGCGATCGTTGAGTTTGAAGAAGGTGACACCTCCGACTTTACCGTTTGCCTCTCGCGGAAGTGGTACGACGACGAATGGGGCCAAAGATGGGGCGCTCACGAGCAGTACAAGTTTGACGGCGCTGCCGCCGGTATGGGCGACGTCACTGAAATAACTTACGAAGCGGGAAAATATCTTTTCACTTATAACAGCGCGACGAAAGAATCTTCTTACGGGAAGTTAGAAGACGGCTTTGTCGACGCGTATGCCCTGCCCCGGCTTTACGGAAAGTTTAACGGCTGGGCGATCGACGGCGAAAATGCTTTCGTTTTCTTGGAAACGGAAGAAGAAGGAATCTATACTTTGACCGTCACGTTTGACGAAGGCGACACTTCCGACTTTACCGTTTGCGTCTCGCGCAAATGGTATGACGACGAGTGGGGCGAAAGATGGGGAGCGGGCGAGCAATATAAGTTTGACGGCGCGGCCGCAGGCATGGGCGACGCTACCGAGATCACTTACGAAGCCGGCACATATCTATTCACCTATAACGCCGCCACTAAAGTAACTACATATGAGAAAAAATAAGAAATTTGAACCATGAATATGTTAAGAAACAAGACGCGCGAACCGAATTTCGCCAATTTGGTATCGGTTCTGAAAAAAGAAACGCCGCCGCGGCCGGTATTGTTTGAATTTATAATCGGCGAGGAAAAAACTAAATTGCTCGCCGGGGAGCATTACAATGCCGAAACCGAATTTTCGCGGGTGGTCTCCAATATTAAGGCTTTTGAGAACGGCGGTTATGATTTCGCCCCGATTATCGTGCGGGGGATGGAATTCCCCCGCCGGACGGGGGATCATCCCGCCGCCCAGACGAAATCGTTGAACGAGGAAGCTCTCATTACCGACAGGGAATCGTTTGACCGCTATGTCTGGCCCCGCGTCGAGAACGCCGACTTCTCGATAATCGCGCGGGCCGGAAAACACTTGCATCCCGGCGCGAAATTTATCGTTTTCAGCCATGACGGCATTTTGGAAAACGCCATCGGCGTCGTCGGCTTTGATAACCTTTGTTATTTGCTCTATGACGATCCGGAACTCGCGGAAGAGATTTTTAATAATATCGGCCGGATAATCTATGAATACTTTTTGAAATGTCTTGAATACGACGAAATCGGCGCGATCATTTGTAACGATGACTGGGGATTTCACTCGGCGACGATGCTATCCCCGGCGCACCTGCGCAAGTATGTTTTCCCTTGGTATAAAAAAATCGTTCGCGCGGCTCATGATTCCGGGCGCCCGGCTATCCTTCATTCATGCGGCTATTATCACGACATTATCGACGATATCATTTACGACATGAAATTCGACGGCCGCCATTCGTACGAAGATAAAATCGTCCCGGTGGAAAAAGCTTACGCCGAATTGCGCGGAAAGATCGCGGTCATCGGCGGCATCGACGTCGATTTTCTCTCCCGGGCGACGCCCGGGGAAGTGTATGATCGTTCGCGGAGATTGTTGGAAATGACGGCTGCGACGGGCGGGTTCGCTCTCGGCAGCGGTAACAGCATCCCCGATTTTATTCCCGATGAAAATTATCTGGCGATGCTACGCGCGGCTCTGGATATGGAATAATGATTTTGTAGTAACGCGAGGAGTGCAAAGAATATGAAAAATTGGATCTTAAGGCAAACGCGGGATAAAAGCAAGACGACGCCGATTCTCTTTTTTCCCGCCGCCCGTTTGCTGGGCATCACGATCAAGGAATTAGTCCATTCGGCGCCCCTTCAGGCGCAGGCAATGCGGGCGATCGCCGACCTTTACCCGACCAGCGCCGCCTTAAGCATGATGGATTTATCGGTCGAGGCCGAGGCGTTCGGTTCAGAAATCAGGTTTTTTGACGCCGACGTCCCGACGGTTATCGGCCGTTTGGTGAAGGACAGAAAAGACGCCGAGAAACTTGCGGTCCCGAACGTCGGCTTAAAGCGCGACGGGATTTATGTCGAGGGCGTCCGTCAAGCCGCCGGCGAAATTAAAGACCGCCCCGTTTTCGCGGGCGCGATCGGGCCTTTTTCCCTCGCCGGCAGGCTAATGGGAATGACCGAGGCGATGATTAACTGTTACGAAGACCCGGAGACGGTTCACCTTCTCCTGCGAAAGGCTTCCAGTTATATTGGCGCGTATATTCAAGCTTTTAAAGAAGCGGGCGCCGGCGGCGTCGTTATGGCGGAGCCGGCGGCGGGTCTTTTAAACCCGCAATTTTGCCGGGAGTTTTCGTCCGATTACATTAAGGAAATATTTGAAAAAGTTAGCGATAATGATTTTATAGTGGTTTATCATAATTGCGGCAATGTTATTCCCCTTCTTCCGGAAATTGTCGCCGTCGGAGCCGATGTCTACCATTTCGGCAACAGCATCGACATCCGCGACGCCCTGGCGGAGATTCCCGCCGATCGTCTCGTGATGGGAAATATTAACCCGACCCTTTTTAGCGGCGAAAGCGACGAGGAACTAATCAGAGTGACGACGGGTTTGCTTGATATGTGCGGCCGCCACCCGAATTTCGTTATATCCTCGGGTTGCGATATCCCGCCCGCCGCCGATTGGAATAGCATTAAACTGTATTTTAATCTCATTCGCGGCCATTATGGAGCGTAGCGTTGCATTTATGGACTTAAAAACGAATGACGGGGAGAAAGTTTTCTCCCCGTTTTTCCCCGAAAGGAGTTAAAATGGCGCTTATCGAAACATTCCCCGTAACTATAACGGCTCTCAAACGGAAAAGAACGATCCGCGTTTGCCTGCCTTCCGATTACGGGAAGGGAAATTTCCGCTATCCGGTTTTATATATGCACGACGGACATAATTTGTTTTCCGTCGCCGCGAGCGGCTACGGCAAGGTTTGGGACGCCCACCTGGCATGCGACGAGTTTGCCCGAAAGACGGGGAAAGGAATTATAATCGTCGGTATCGACGCCGATCCCCGGCATCGTTTTGACGAGTACAGCCCTTGGCGCGGAAAGGAAACAAATAAATTCCTGCCCGCTTTAAATATGGAGAAAGCCGGGGGCGAGGGCGATAAATACGCCGCTTGGCTGGCGACGGAACTTTTGCCTTTGATCGAGGGGCGCTACCGCGCGGACGGCGAGCGTTATATGGCGGGCTCGTCAATGGGGGCTTTTTTAAGCTTTTATTGCGGGTTCAAGTATCCCGGCCTATTCCGAAAAATCGGCTGCTTCTCGACCGCGTTTTGGTTCGCCAGGAAAGAGATGATGTCTTTTCTTAAAGAAAACTTCGATTCGCGGATCGGGGTATACCTTGACGTCGGAACCCGCGAGGGCGGGGAGGATGAGGCGATCAGCAAACGCTATTACGAGGACACGCTTGAAGTTTACCGGCTTCTTAAAGAGTTGGGTCTGCCGGGATTGACCCTGCGTGTCGCGGAAGGCGCGATTCATGACGAGGTAGCCTGGAAGAAGCGTTTCCCCGGTTTTTTGGAATGGTTGTTAAGTGATTCATAATACGTTTAGATTATTTTATTAATACCGGCAATAAAAAAAGAAGACTTTGTCAAGTCTCCTTTTTTTCTTTTACTCTTTTTTTCTTGATATAATTGCGCAAGACCACGATGCCGACCGCGACCGGGCCTAAGATAATAGCCGCCGGCAAAATTACCGCCAAACCAATTAGCAAATATTTCAAGAATGTAACAACGGCAGTAAAACCGTTCCGGAAAGAGTTGGCGAGTCTTTTCCCGAAGGGCGCGTCGCCCGCTTTTTTTGACGCGCGAATCGTCAAGGTAACGGTGCTGTATTCAATCAAACTGTCATATCTGTTTAGATCGCCTTGCAATTCACCCAAAAGCCTGTCTCTTATACACATCT
>DGED01000027.1:0-1072 GCA_002385755.1 Caryophanales bacterium UBA3935
TAATAACTCGTCAAACAAAGCGCGTATGTCGCCCAAGTTTTCGGTCGCGAGCCCAACGAAACTCGTGATTACTTCTACGAACGTTTCGTCTTGATATTCGTCAAGCGACCAAGCCATCTCGAAATTCGCCATGAAATAATCGATAATCGCGAGGATTTGCTCGTCGGTAAGCTCGGCGACCGTCGCCTTGTAAGCATTCACAAGCTCGGCTAAGCAATCGACAGAGACGAGATCGCGGGCATAAGCCCATTCGCCAAAGTAATCGTATTCCACGTTGGTGACATCGTTGAAATAATACGAGGTGTGATCATAATAATCATAATGGATTTCAAATCCGGCGAGTTCGGCGCTCAATAGGAGCAGCGCGCCGTCGCTTTCGATAATGTAATCAAAAGCTTTTTCGCCGAGAAGATTCATGACGGCCACAAAATCAAGGTAGAGTTCCTCGTCAAACTCGATTTCAACGCCGTACATGTTTTCCAGCAGCTCATACTGCAAGCGTAACATGGACAACATCAGTTTCTCTTTTTGCTCCGCGGTAAGCGCCGCGTCGATTTCGTTAACCAATTCCTCGTTTTCGTCCAAGAAGTCGTCTACTTTTTTCAGGACCAAAACGAATACTTCGATCTCGGCTAACTCCTTCGACGTTTGCGTTTCAGTTATCTCGAGCGCGTCGTTATAGAAGTCTAAATCAAATTCCTCAAGCAATTTAAAGAATAATTCGAATTGCAAGACGTTCATGTTCGCGAACTGCGTCGCCGAATCATAAAACAACTCAGAAAGTTCGTTCTCGTCTACGATCATTTCGATTGCTTTCGCGAAAATCCGGTAAACGAGCGCCAGGTCGCGGCGCGATGGCAGCGTATCCAAAAACGCGTCGACAATTTCGTCTTTAATCGCAAAGAGCGTTTCGGCGTCCTCGACGCCGTTTGAATCTTTAAGTTCGTCGAGCAAGCCAAAGAAATCCTCGGAAAGCGCGGTATAAACATCGAACGCATATTCAATCGCGTTCGCGACCGCGAGCACGAGATTTTCATATTCCGCGTCGTAGAGTCCCAAAATTTCGCCGAGC
>DGED01000027.1:1244-4418 GCA_002385755.1 Caryophanales bacterium UBA3935
CAATGTCCGCATCCAAGAACTCATCCAGCAGTTCTTTCAGGTCATCGGCATTCTCGATTTGCTCGTCGTTTTCCAGCGCCGTCGTCAACGCGTCAATCGCTGCCGCCTCAAGAGCAAATTTTTCGGCGGTGACGCCGCGCTTGGCGAGCTCACGGGCGAAATCCTCGTCGAAGTTCCATTCCAATTCTTCGGCGGCCCCAAGTATCCCCGCCGCGACCGTCGCGATATCGGCATGATACGCGATCGTTAGACTTTTTGCGGAATTGGAATAATCGGGACCGACGGCGATAACGTAGAAGGTCAGAAAATCGCCTTTTTGGGAACCAAAATCATACGATGTTTCGGAAACGGTCGCTTTCTTTTTACCGTTGACATATACCTCGTATTTGGTGGCGTTCTCCACCGCGTCCCAGGACAGGACTTTGTTCTTGATTTGTAAATTGACGGGCGAGGCCAGGTATTCCAGACCCTCGTATTTCTCTTCGTTTTCGTCGCCGCCCCCGCCGAACAAACCGCAGCCGGCTGCGGTAAATAAGGTGAAAATGAGCAGGAAAACAAGCAATAACTTTTTCTTCATAAAGAATCCTCCTAGAATTTTCTAATCGTGTCAATAATGTTGATATATTTTATTCTAATGCAATAAATTAAATAACCAGGAATAAATACTAAAGTACCCAATGCCAAGAACTTTAGTAACGCGACGCCGGTAACGGCGAGTTCCTTGTAATAACCGAAGACAAGCATCATCGGCGCAAAATTGGGAATAATTAATGACAAAGCGACAAACGCGATTACAAAAACCACAAACGATATTGCCGCCGCTTCCGTGACGACAACGCGGGTCAGCTGTCGGTCGTCTAACCCCAAAACCCGCAGCCGGGCGTAATCCGCTTTCAGGTAAGAAAGCGCCAAAAGCAGATTATTCACGATAACGACGGCGAAACCGCCGGCGATAAACCAAAACAGCCAAAACACAATTTTTATTATATTATCAAACGCGTCAAAGGCGACGTCGACCGTCTTGGCGATATCGACCAAAAAATACATTTTACTGCCGTACCGTTTGACGATGTCCGCCTTATTCGCGTCGTCAAAATAAGGATTGGTGTTGAAGAGCAAAGCGTTGGTCGCGTCTTCCCCGCTATAGGCTAGGTAATTGCTGAAGATGAATATCTCGTATTCGGTCTGGTAAAACCCAGCCACAACAAACTCTTCCTCGCCCAGCGTCGCGCTTAATTTCAGCGTCACGACGTCTCCTTCAGCCGCTCCATAGATTTGTTTGAACGACTCCGGAAGCAGCGCGTATAGCCGTTCCGCGCTTCCCAATTTATCGGCGATCTCCTCGCCGATTTCAAGCGAAAAATACCGGTCGATATTATCGTATTCAAGCGATAAAAAAATGGGAACGCCTTTCGCGTATTCTTTGATATAAACGTTTTGAAAAAAAACCGCCTCTTCGACATCTTCCACCGGGTAAAAATCGGAAATTTCACGCTTAAGCCCCGGTTTGTAATCGCTAATGTTGGCAATCAAGTAGTCGGCTTCGATCTTTTTTCGAAACGACGCGCTGTTTTTATCGATAATATCGGTTACTGACAAAACTGCGGCGATTATCATCAGCGCTATCGTCATTACCCGCAGGGAATGGCTGATGATTTTATTGTTGTTTAAGTGTTTGGCGGTGAAAAGATTGAATATCGTCTTCTTTCTCACCCGCCCGCTCGCAAGACAGGCTAAACGGACGATAAGCCCGACCGCGAGAACGGCCGCCGCCGCGAGCATCATAATATTTACGACGGCTTTTATCCCCGCCCCGAAAGGCGAGAATATATTATTTACGGCGTATAATAAAAGCAGGAACAATAGCGCGTAGCGATCAAAGGCGGGCGCGCTTTTGTTATCTTTGCTCAAGCTGACAAGCGATTCGCGCCGCAGCCACAGATAACGACTGACAAGCTCGTAAGCAAGAACGATAAGATATGAGACAAAAGCAAGCAACACCGATTCCGCCGGCAGAGCGATATGGCTCTTAACAAGAAATACCCTGGCCGCGAGGTTGAAAAACCATTGACATAATCCGATCGCCGGCGGCAACGCCAGAACCGACAACAACAGCAGCTGGAAAATCCAGATCTGAAAGGCGAAGCCGCGGCTCCCGCCCAAAATATTGATCACCGCGTATTGACTGTTAAAATCTTTAAAATACAAAGAAAATATCGAGCGAATAACCAAAAGCAAGGCGATAAACACAATCAATCCGACAGCCATAAAAATCGAACTGCCGTAGCGGACATAATAATCTATATACTCGTAATCAACGGCCGGATCGACGCGGAATTTCCCGTACTCCTCGTCGGATGCGAGCGCGTTAAGCGCGTCTTCGACTTTGACGCCGGACTTCAACTTGAAATAAACGGTGTTTCCAAGGTTAGTCGTCCCCGGGCCGATTATTTCTCTCAAAAGCTCGTCTTTTAAAACAAAGACGGCGTTCCCGGTAAAAATCCCCCGGTCAGGAGCGACGCTTTTTATTCTGAACTCGCGCGTCGCGGCGCCCAGAAATAAAATAAAACTGTCTCCCTCTTCAAGACCGCTCGCGGCGGCGAGCGAGGCCGAAACGATCGCCTCGTCTTCCGCGATTCTTTCCGCCGGATAGTCGATTACCCGGCGAAACCCGGTCATATCGGAGGAAAACACCTGCCCGTAATAAACTTCTTCATCGCTTTCGATCACGGAATAAAAATTATAGAACGTCTCGTAATAAGAAAAATAATCGCGGTAATTGCTTAAATTACGTTGATTAACGATCTTCACCGGCGAGTTCTCGTCATAGGTTAGGACGAGATCTATTTTTTGATATTTTTCCTTGGCTTGGTAATAATAGAGTTTTTTTATCATCGCCCGATGAGAGAAAGCAATAAGCGCCAGGGACAACAGAACGAGAAGTAAAAAATAAACCGCAAGCGAGAACAATATGTTCTTTCCGGTCAGGTTGCGATAGGCTAAACGAAGCTTAAACGCCGATTTTTTCATCGCCGATAATTTCCCCGTCGAGCAGCCTGACATGCCGGCCGCAGTATTTTAATATTTCCTCGCTATGGGTAACCAAAACGATTGTTTTCCGGTATTCAACATTCAATTTCTTAAACAATTCCATCACGGCGACGCCGCTCGCGA
>DGED01000027.1:4577-6653 GCA_002385755.1 Caryophanales bacterium UBA3935
GCGACGGCGACGCGTTGTTGCTCGCCGCCCGAAAGTTGCGTGGGAAAGTAATTTTTCCTTTTCTCCATGGAGACGATGGCGAGCGTCTCGTCGATATCGCCTTCGGCGTTGCCGGCGATTACCTTCGCGAGCATGATATTCTCGTAAACAGTCAAATTGGGCAAGAGATTATAAAACTGGAAAACAAACCCGAGACGGCGTTTCCTTATGTCCGCGAGTTCCTTCGCGCCGAGGGAAGCGACGTCCTTCCCGAAAAGGCTGACGACTCCCGCGCTGCATTTTTCCAAACCGCTCATCACGTAAAGCAAAGTTGTCTTTCCGCTCCCGGATGGGCCCGTCACGGCTAAAAACTCGCCGCGACGGACGGCGATATTGATGTTTTTTAAGACGTGGGTCGTCAATTTATTATGGTGATAGTCCTTCGCGACATCAACGCAGCTAATAATTTTCATGCTTACTCCGCTTAACCCATTATACTACTTATTTTCTAAAAAGACAATACAAACGCGAAGTAAAAATTCCCCCGGCGGGAAAACCCGCTTCGGGGGACACGACTTTGTTTAGATTTCTTGCTCTCGCCGTAAAGAGCAAATCGGAAGTTTCTGTTTAAAGGCCTGACTTCCAAAGCCTGCGCCGCGCGGCGTTCTTATTATATTCATTTTCGCTCGTTCTTATGCATAAAAAAGAGCCCTCGATTACGAGGGCTTTTGGCAATCTTTATCACGCTCTCGCCAAATAAGAGCCGGGGGAAAGTTTATTTTATGGTCAAACTTACAAAACCAGCCGTTAGGCGATAATATTTTATCTCGGATCGAGAAAATTATGCATAGTTTTTAAGAATTTCTAAAACTTCCTTAATCGAGCGCATCGCGTGATCCATCTGCTCCCGCGTGTGCGTGGCGGTGTAGGAAGTGCGCAGCAGGCTTTGTCCGGGGGGAGTCGCCGGCGAGATAACGGGGTTGACGTACACGCCCCGCTCCAAAAGAAGCTTGCAGGCGATGAATGTTTTCTCGTCCTCGTAAGTATAAATCGGGATGATCGGCGTTTGGCTTTCGATAATGTCGACGCCAAGTTTTTTCAGTCCTTCGCGCATGTAGGAACTAATATCGTGCAACGCCTTGACTCGCTCCGGCTCGCGGCGGATGATGCGCAGCGCCGCCCGCGCCGCCTCGACGCTCGCGGGAGTGATCGAAGCGCTGAAAATAAACGGGCGGGAAACGTGCTTCACGTATTCAACGACATCCCGGCTCGCGGCCATATACCCGCCCAGCGAGGCGAGCGATTTGCTGAAGGTGCCCATGTAAATATCGACTTCGTCCTCGAGGTCAAAATATTCGGCGGTGCCGCGGCCGCCCGCGCCCAAGACTCCCAAACCGTGCGCGTCGTCAACCATGACCCGCGCGCCGTATTTCTTCGCCAAGCGAACGATTTCCGGCAGATTGCATATATCGCCGGTCATGCTGAAAACGCCGTCGGTGACGATCAATATCCCCTTGTCGGACTCGATCGAAGCGAGTTTTTTCTCCAAGTCCTCCATATCGTTATGCTCGAAACGCAAAAGTTTCGCGTAACTCAAGCGGCAGGCGTCATATATGCTCGCGTGGTTTTCTTTATCGCTGACAATATAGTCGTTTCTTCCCGCGATCGCGCTGATAATGCCCAGATTGGACTGGAATCCCGTGCTGAAAGTCATTACCGCTTCCTTACGCAAAAAGTCGGCAAGTTCTTCTTCCAACGCCAAATGGATGTCGAGCGTCCCGTTCAAAAAACGCGAGCCGGAACAACCCGATCCGTACTTTTCAATCGCGGCGATCGCCGCTTCTTTTACTTCCGGATGGGAAGTTAATCCCAAATAATTGTTGGAACCGATCATAATGACTCTTCGGTTGTACATATGGACTTCGGTATCCTGCCCCGTCTCCAAAGCGTGAAAATAAGGATATATTCCTTGCTCCTTGGCGGCGTCAATTTGGTCCACTGTCGATTTGATTTTTTTAAATAAATCCATAGTATCCTCCCTAAACATACTTTGGATACTATTATATCATTTATGATTATCTTTGTTAAGTTTTTTTT
>DGED01000066.1:0-10711 GCA_002385755.1 Caryophanales bacterium UBA3935
AAAATCATAACCTTCTTTTTCCGGTTCCGGCAAGTCTGTAAGGACCTCGCCCTTTTCCACGGTTAAGGGCTCGATGGTCTCGGCGGTTCCGGTATCAAATACTACTTTAGCTTTTGAGGAACAGCCGGCCAGAATGAAAAACAGCAGTGCTAAACTGAATAACCATTTAAAATTTTTCATCGCTCACCTCTTTATCTCCATTTTCATTATAATTTTATCACAACGTCAAGGCAAATTCCATAGGGTTTCAAATATTTACTTGTTTTTCCGCGCCAGGGAGTTATTAAGCCTTTCAAAAAATTCGTTTACTTTCTTCCAGTTCCGCCATAGATAATTACCGCCGAGAATGAAAAGAAGAATAATCACGGCCCAGATCACGAGGCCGACGCCATGGAAAGGGATGATCTCGCCGGTCCCGAAAACGCACATCAAGATAATCGGGATCGGCCGTAAAAATGTAACGGCGACCGCAAAAAAGCCCAAGGATATCAAAGTTATCCCGGCGATAAAACAAATAATATCATCCGGCAAAAGCGGCAGGAGCAGAATTAAAACCAAAACGAGCTTTTCCTTGCCTTCGAAGGTTTCGAGAAGTTTTCGCGTATTTTCCTCGCCGACGACCCATTCGACTGCTTTCCGACCGAACAGTTTCCCGATGCCGAACGCCGCGAGCGAGCCGAGAATCACGCCGATAGAAGTAAGTATGGCATTTTCCCAAGGACTAAATATGAGGTTGCCGGCGACTATCGTCGGGAAGTTTGATATCGGCAAAAGCGTCGATTGAACGAAATGAAATATAACGTACATTATCCTTGATAATCCGCCGTATGCTTGGATTGTCTCTTTTATGCTTTCGACGTCCTGAAATTTCTTATTTAAACCCAATCCCCAATAGAGCCCGAAAACGCAGGCGCCGATAACGAGAATGATAACTAAAATGACTATCAGCCGGCTTAGATTAAATTGTTTTTTCTTATCGTTCATAATATCACTCGTGAAATTCCATTATTTCATTAATATGTTTTCGTTTTTTCCGTCCGGCTTCAGCTTCGCCGTAACCCAATGCGATTACCAGCCGGATCTTTCTTTTTGTTTTTAAGACTTTTTGAATGGATCTCGCGTTGAACCAGCCGATTATGCATGATGAAAGACCGGCCGAGGTTGCGGCTAGCGCTAAATGCGCGGTAAAAATCCCGATATCAAGCGCGGTATAATCGACCTTTTTAATCAAATCGGCCGCCGCCGGCAAAAGGCTTCCTTTTTCCTCGGTTATCACGAGAAAGACCGGGGCGTCGCTTGCGAATTTATTCATCCCGAATTGTTGGAGAGCGGTCGCGACCCGTTCTCTTTTTTCTCCCGGCAAGACGACGTGGACTTTCCACGGCTGACCGTTGCACGCCGATGGGGAAAAGCGCGCGGCGTCGATGACGCTCGCGATCTTTTCTTTTTCGATGGGGCGCCGGGAGAACCGTCGGCAGCTGAATCGCTTTAACACCAATTCCATAAATTTGTTATTGTTCATGTTTAATCGCCTTTATTCGTATTTGTGTATATTATACCATAAACCGCGTCGAGGGAAAAATAGTTAAAACTATTTTCGGCTTTTACCCTTACAAATAAACATTAAAGTTAATTCATTTTGCATTAAGAACGCAAGATGTAACGCGCCCTTTGGGCGTTAAACGCGCTTTTTTTTTGCTAATATGTTAATATATAATCGCCGCTCTACTGTCATCGGTTTAATTGATTTATCCGAAAATTAGTGATATAATATTATTAGAAGGAATGGTAAATGATCATGAAATTTAAAGATTATATCTATCAAAGGCCGGATCTTGAAGCCATCGGCAAAGAGTTCGAAAAAGCAATCAACGTTTTGAAAACCTCCGCGTCCGCGGAAGAACAAATCGCCGCGATCGATGCGGTAAACAAGACGCGAAGGAATTATGAGACGATGGGCGATCTTTGTTATGTCCGCTCGGCAATCGACACCACCGATAAATTTTACGAGCAGGAACAGAATTTCTTTGACGAGAACGACCCGCTCTATAAGAATTTCTTGTTTCAACTGGAAACCGAACTCGTGAAAAGCAAGTTTCGCCCCGAGTTGGAAGAAAGGTTCGGGCGTCAATGGTTCGCCTTGATGGAAGCGAAAACGAAGACGTTCCGCCCGGAAATTATCGATGACCTAAAAGAAGAAAACAAGCTCACGACCGAGTACCGAAAACTCACGGCCAGCGCGAAAATCGAGTTTAAGGGTAAGATCCATAACCTATCACAAATGGGGCCTTATCTTATCAACCCCGATCGCGCGACGAGGCGGGATGCCGAGGCTGCGGTCGCCGGCTTTTTCGAACAAAACGAAAGTCATTTTGACGAAATCTATGACCGGCTTGTTAAGGTTAGAAACAGAATCGCGAGGAAACTCGGGTTTGAAAATTTTGTCGGCCTCGGTTACGCCCGGCTCGGCCGGACAGATTATACCGAGAGAGAAGTCGCGGCTTTCCGCGAACAGGTGGTTAAGGAACTGGTGCCTTTAAGCGCGGAGATCCAGCGCGCGAAAATGGAAAGGCTGGGCATATCCGATCCCAAAAGTTACGATTTAGGCCTGCATTTTAAATCGGGCAACCCCAAACCCCAAGGCTCGCCCCGGGACCTTGTCCTGGCCGCCCGAAAGATGTATCACGAGTTGAGCCCGGAGACCGCCGAGTTTTTTGATTTTATGCTTGACCGCGAGCTTCTCGACTTGGAGGCGAAAGCGGGAAAAAGCGGCGGCGGGTTTTGCACTTATTTCTATGATTACCGCTCGCCCTTCATATTTTCCAATTTTAACGGCACGAGCGGTGACGTCGACGTTTTGACGCACGAAGCCGGGCATGCTTTTCAGGTTTATAACAGCCGCGATTTCGATGTTTTGGATTATATCTGGCCCACCTACGAGGCTTGCGAGATACACTCGATGAGCATGGAATTTTTCGCCTGGCCGTGGATGGAACTGTTTTTCCATGAAGACGCCGACCGCTATCGTTACCTGCATTTGACGGGCACGGTGACGTTCATCCCTTATGGCGCCCTAATCGACGAGTTCCAGCACGCCGTGTATCAAAACCCCGAGCTAACGCCCGCGGAAAGAAAGCAAGTGTTCCGCGAGCTGGAAAAGAAGTATTTGCCGTACAAGATTTACGAGAACGAATTCCTGGATAAAGGCGCTTACTGGTTCCGTCAGTCGCATATTTTTTCGACGCCCTTCTATTATATCGACTACACCTTGGCGCAGATATGCGCTCACCAGTTCTGGCTTTGGGATCGGAAGAATCATGAGAACGCCTGGCGTCGTTATTACCATATTTGCGTCTTGGGCGGAAGCAAGTCTTTTCTTGAATTGTGCGAAGCCGCGGGTCTTGCGAATCCCTTTGACGAGGGAACGCTTAAGCCGGTCGTCGCGGGAATAAGGGAATATCTCGCGGGCTTTGACCAGACGAAGTTAGTTTAAAGTATTAGTTTTGATAATTCGAATATAATAAAGAGTGGTATTAAATGAGATTTCCCAGGGAAAAAGCCTTAATCATCAACAAAATCAACGAATATAAAAACAACGAGGATTATTACGCCATCGCCAAGATGAAAAACTTGATTTTGGAGAACTACCGGCAATGCGACGCGGAAATCTACGAGGACCTGATCCGGGCGACTTTCGCTATCGGCAATTATGACGAAACAATCCTTATCGGCAATGATTTGATAGCCAAAAACGTCGAGACCTTTACCGTTATTTATTATTCGCTCCTCGCTTCCCTCGGAAACAACGATATCTACCAGGCCAAATCAATCATCAAGAACAGTCGGTTGTTAAACGGCGGCGAGATAAAGAATTTGTATTCGAAAGAAGGCGCCAATTACTCCAGGTTGCTCGCTTACTCGCAATCGCTTCCGAGTCTCGCCATGGCTCTTATTATCGTTAATTTTATCGAGGGTTTGGCGCGGGAGCTTGTTAACGGCATTGAGATCGACGGGGAATATTTGCTGTTCCGTTTTTTCGATTTGCTTAATATGCTATACGAGATAGGATATCCTCCCGAGATTATACGCGAGCTCGCGAAAATAATGAAAATAATTTTCAATATCGATATTTAATATAATCGCCGCTCTTTTAATATAATATATTTGTAATTGCCAATTTAATTTGGTATAATAATAAAGTTAAAAAATCATAAAATAAAGGAGTAAAAGATGAAGGTTGATATTGAAAAACTCGCGGGGGATCAAGTAGGCTTAACAGTCGAGTTCACGCCGGAGGAATTTGAGAAGTATTACGAGGAGGAACTTGCGAATATTCTTGCCGAGGTCGAAATCAAGGGGTTTCGAAAGGGAAAGGTCCCGCGAAGCATTTATTTGCGTAGGTTCGGGGAGGGGAAGGTCCTTCAGCAGGCCTTCGACCGGGCGATAAGCGATTCTTATTTTGACGCTCTGGAAAATAACAAGATATACGCGATTGGCGAACCGAAGATCGATATTGATTTCGAGCGGTTTGCGGCCGACCGGGTTTTCTCTTATAAGGCGTCCGTTCCCGTCTATCCCGAGGTTAAGCTCGGCGATTATTTCGGTGTCGAGGTCGAGAAGATGTCGGCGGAAGTGAGCGACGACGAGGTAAACGAATATATCCTTAACATCAGGAAAAAGAAGTCTGATTTGGAACTCTCGGAAGATGGGACTCTGGAGAAAGGCGACGTCGCGGTTTTCGATTTTGAAGGATTTATCGACGGGGAGACATTCCCCGGCGGCAAAAGCGAAAATCACCAGTTAGAAATCGGCTCCGGCGGCTTTATTCCCGGCTTTGAGGAACAAATGGTGGGAATGAAGCCGGGCGAGGAAAAGACGATTACCGTGACTTTTCCCGAGGATTATCCGACCGAGAACCTGAAAGGCAAGCCGGCCGATTTTAAACTCAAGCTTCACGAGGTGAAGAAGCGGGTTTTACCGGAATTAAACGACGAGTTCGTTAAGGAATTGAATATTGAGAACATCACCACCGTCGAGGCATATTTGAATCACGTCAGGGATAACCTGCGGAAAGTAAAAAAAGATGAAAGCGAAAGAAAGTTCGAGTATGATCTCTTAAAGAAAATTTGCGACAACGCCGAGGTAACCGTTCCCGATATTCTCGTCAAAAGGAGAATCGAGAGTTATATCGAGATGGAAGAGGAACGCGCAAAGCATTACAATATGAAATTCGAGCAACTTTTGGCTTACCAGGGGATGACCTTGGATCAATACCGCGAGTATGTCTCCGAGACCGCCAAATTCGAGGTCACGAAGGAATTGGTTTTAAGCGAGATTATCAAAACCGAAAAAATCGAGCTTACCGACGAGGATTACGAAAACGGATATCAAAAACTGGCTGACGCTTACGAGCGCCCCATGGATGAGATTAAAGAAAAATTCCCCCGGGATACCGTCTATCAGTATTTCACTCTCAATAAGACGGTCGATTTATTGAAAGAAAAAGCGGTAATTAAAGAGGAAAAATAAGCGATAAAGATAATATAATAGATTAGAGGTGCTAAAATGGCCAATAAACCGAAAAAGGCGAAAGTTTGTTCATTTTGCGGGTTGCCGGAATCCAAGGATCGTCATATCATCGAGGGAGACAACGCCTATATATGCGATACTTGCGTCGGCATTTGTTATCAAATGTTTGAACTAAATTCGATAACGGAAGCCAATTTGGTTCAGGCGGAAAAAAATGAATTTACTTTAGACCTGACACCGCAGGAAATTCATAAACGGCTCGACGAATATATTATTGGCCAGGAGTACGCCAAAAAGATATTGTCGGTCGCCGTTTACAATCATTATAAACGGGTCCAAAACAATTTGTTCGAAGAAAGCGATGTGGAAATCGAGAAGAGCAACATCGTTCTTTTGGGCGCTACCGGCAGCGGGAAGACCCTGTTCGCCCGCACCCTGGCAAACATCTTGCAAGTCCCCTTCGCCATCGCGGACGCGACGACCTTGACCCAGGCCGGTTATGTCGGCGAGGATGTCGAGAATGTCCTATTGCGTTTGCTTCAGGCGGCCGATTATGATATCGAGCTAGCCCAAAGGGGAATCGTCTATATCGACGAGCTCGACAAACTCGGGCGGAAATCGGATAATCCGTCGATTACTCGCGATGTTTCCGGCGAGGGCGTCCAGCAGGCGCTTTTGAAGATCTTGGAAGGAACGATCGCGAACGTTCCCCCGGGCGGCGGGAGAAAGCACCCGCACCAGGAATTCATACCCTTCGACACCACGAACGTCCTCTTCATCTGCGGCGGGTCGTTCGAGGGAATCGACGAGACGGTCAAAGCCCGGATCGGCAAAAAAACGATTGGCTTTCACGCCGAGAATAATGACGTCAAAGATCTTTCGGAAGTTTACGCGCTCGTTACCCATCAAGATTTACAAAAATACGGGCTTATCCCCGAACTCGTCGGTCGCCTTCCGATTATCGCGTCGCTTGATATTCTTAAAGTCGACGATCTCGTGCGCATCCTGAAAGAGCCGAGAAACGCGATCATTAAGCAATATCAAAAAATGCTCAGGATGGACGGCGTCCATTTGGAATTCGAGGAAGAGGCCTTGAACGAGATCGCGGCCAAGGCTTATAATCAAAAAACCGGGGCCCGGGGCCTGCGGGCGATAATTGAAAAAATTATGCTCGACGTCATGTATCGGGTTCCCCAGGAGAAAGATCTTTTCAAATGCATCATCACCAAAGATGTGGTAAGCGCGAACGCTGATGCGAAATTTATCCGTAAGCATACAAAAACGGCCTAGAATAAGGTGAGGTAGTATGAAGATTACCCAGGATTACGTTAGCAGTCAGTACCATCAAGTATATTTTGTTTTCTCCAAAAACGAAATAAACAAAATCTTTGATGAGGTTGCCGAGAATAATGATTTAGTCGGAAAGAAAACGCAAAAAGCAAAAGCGCAATTGCTCGAGGCGGTGAAAGAAAAAATCGAGAACGAGATCGTCGAGGAAGAGTTAATCAAATTGGACGTTATTCCGATTAGCTTTCGGAAGCACCGTTACTTAACGCCCCTGGCTCGAAATCGCTCTCTTCTCTTAATCGCGCAATTCTGCGTTTTGCCTACTGATTTGCAATTGAAATTCCCTTCCAAAATTCCGAGCGGGATTTTCCACGTCCCGTACGAAAACGAGATGATTAAGGACTTCACGAAGCAGATTCTGCTTATGAATCATCAATACGATCTCCGGGACGCGAATGTCGCCACCAAGAAAAGCTTGGTGAAATACGATCTTTATTACACCAAAGACGATTTCGTAATCAATGAAATCAAGGATCAGATCAATTCGTCCGACGATTACGATAATCCCGACGAGTACTCGTTTATCAATTGCAAAGTCGGCGATACGGTGATTCTTGACGAGGACGACGGTATCGTCGTCAAGGCCAAGGTCAAAGAAATTAAGAACCGCGTTGTCCGCCGTTTAAGCAACGAGATCGTCGAGAACTTGAATTTTCTCGGCTGTAAAACCGTGACCGAATTCCGGCAAAAAATCAAAGACATCTTTTCCTTCTCCACGACCGTCGTCATGCTGCTTAACTACCTGGCTGATTTTGTTCTCCACAACGGCGGGTTTGAGATTGACCGGGTCGTTATCGATCACTTCGTTAATAAGAATTTGACGGAAAACGAGATTAAGAGGGAATTAGTCAAGGAATATATAATTTGGATAATTAATTACAATTATTCCGATGATAATAACGTATTATATATGGATAAGATTATCGAGGAATACGAGTTCGAAAAAATCTTATTTAACAGCCCGCACCGCGTCGACCGCTACCAGGAATTCGTCAGGCGGCGGATTTTCGAGGTCAGGGTGTTGGAATATTGTTTGGAGCAGAAAATACTGGATATAAAAATATAAACCAAGGAGGTGAACTCATGTTTTCCAATCATACCGTTGTATCAGCCGTTCTTCCGGCAATGGCCATCCGCGGAAGCGTGCCTTTGCCGAATAACGAAATACGGCTTGAGGTCGGACGGAAAGAAAGCATAGCCGCGCTAAAAGCGGCCGCCGCCAGCAAAAAGTATATCGTTTTGTTCGTGCAAAACGATCAAAACGTCGACAAGCCCGGCATCAACGACATCAATCATACCGGCGTCGTCGCGAAAATCATTTACAATATGGTTGGACAGACTTTCCATAAAGTAAAATTGCTGGGCATCGTCCGATGCAAACTGCTGGAATTCGTCGATACCGAGCCGTTTTGGAACGCGAGCATCGTCACGGTTCCGATTGTCAATGATGATATGGATAAAGAGTTGGCCTACGTCAGATTGTTGATTGAGGAATTACAGAGCGATTCGTATAAAATATTCGAGGGTTTCCCGGAACTGGCAAACGTCATTTCCAAGGGGGTTACCGCCGACAAACTTACCGATGTCCTGGCGTATAATCTTCCGCTTGACGTGCATTCGAAGTTGAAGTATCTCACCACCCCGAACGTCGGGCAACGATTGCGTTATATGCTTGAAGACTTGAAACGGGAAAAATACATCCGCGCCCTGGAGATGAACATTGAAAACGAGGTGCGCAAGTCGATAAGCGAAAGCCAAAAAGAATATTATTTGCGCGAGAAAATGAAAGTCATCCAGGACGAACTCGGCGAGAAAGCGAAAAAGGAAACCGATATTGAGGAGTTGAGAAAGAAGATTCTCGCCGCGAAAATGCCGAAATCAATGGAGGAAAAAGCCCTCGCGGAACTAAACCGTTACGCTTCGCTCAGTGTCGCGAGCGGCGAGTCCGCGATCATCCGAACTTATCTTGATTTCGTCATCGCCTTGCCGTGGAGCAAGGAGTCAAAAGACACTAACGACATTAAAAAGGCTAAGGCGCAACTGGACCGCGATCATTACGGACTTGAGAACGTCAAGGAGAGAATTCTTGAGTATCTGGCCGTGCGCATCATGACGAAGAAAAACCCGCAGGCGATCCTTTGCTTTGTCGGGCCGCCGGGCGTTGGGAAAACATCCCTGGCGCGGTCGATCGCGGCCGCTCTTAACAAGCAGTTTGTCAAGCATTCGTTGGGCGGCGTTAAGGACGAGGCGGAAATCCGCGGCCATCGCCGGACTTACCTCGGGGCTCTCCCGGGACGCATTCTTCAAGGAATGAAGCGGGCCGGCGTCGCGAACCCGGTCTTCCTGCTCGACGAGATCGACAAACTCTCGAGCGATTACAAAGGCGACCCGGCGAGCGCTTTGCTTGAGGTTCTTGACAGCGAGCAGAATAAATATTTCAGCGACCATTATCTCGAGGAGCCTTACGACCTGTCCCGCGTCTTCTTTATCACGACCGCCAATTATTTGGAAAACATCCCGCCCGCGCTTCGCGATCGCTTGGAAATCGTCGAACTTAGCAGCTATACCGAGTTTGAAAAATTTGAGATTGCGAAAAGGCATTTGATTAGCAAGCAACTCGTCAATCACGGGCTTGAAAATAAGCGTTTCGAGCTTGAGGACGAGGCGCTTTGGGAGGTCATCAGGAGATATACCAAAGAGGCCGGCGTCCGGGAATTGGAGCGCAATATCGGCACTTTGATTCGGCGGGCGATAAAGAAGATCTTAATGGATAAGGTTGATTGCGTAACAATCACGAAGGACAATCTTTTCGAGTGGCTCGGGAAGCCCAAATACGACTACATGAAAATCGACACAGTGGACCAGGTCGGGGTCGTCACAGGTTTGGCGTACACCCAATTCGGCGGCGACACGCTCCCGGTCGAGGTCACTTATTATAAAGGCGAAGGCAAACTGGTGCTCACCGGTAAGTTGGGAGAGGTAATGCGCGAATCGGCCCAGGCCGCCTTAAGCTATGTAAAATCCAACGCTGAGAAATTCGGCATCAATCCCGATTTGTTTAAGACTAACGATATCCATATTCACGTCCCGGAAGGAGCGGTCCCGAAAGACGGTCCCTCCGCCGGCGTAACGATAGCGACGGCGATCATTTCCGCGTTTTCAAACCGTTTGGTGCGCCACTCGGTCGGGATGACCGGCGAGATTACCTTGCGCGGTCGCGTTCTTCCGATCGGCGGAGTTCGCGAAAAAGCGATCGCGGCTCATCGCAGCGGATTAAACAAAATCCTGATCCCGAAGGAAAATCTTAAGGATTTGGATGACATTCCCGAAAGCGTCAGAGCGTCCTTGGAAATCGTTTCGGTAGAGACAATCGACGACGTTATCGGCAATGCTTTGCTTTAGGAAATAACCATGGCAGCCGGCATTCGCGCCGGCTGCCATAATAATGACGGAGTGAAGATAAAAAAGGTAGTTTTATTTTGACGGCGCGCGGCGGGGCGAAGACTTTCGAAGGATCTGAGAAAATATTAAAAGAGCAAGGTTTTGAGGTTGCAGTGCTATCCGCCGGGGAATATTATGGCGTTGAAAACGTCAAGAAAATCACCGCGACCGAAGGATTGCGTTTCGCGTCCGTTTATTATTGCTCGTCGAGAAAAGACGCCGCCCTTTGCGAGGTTTTGTATAATATCTATTTAGCTTATCTTTATAACAGCCACATGTGCGGATTTAAAAACCTCGTCAGTTTGTATTATGGTTTGGAAACTGAGCTCGCCACTTATCCGGAGTATGAAAGCGAGATCGATTGGGATTTGCTTGAGGAAATCGGCTTTGAGTC
>DGED01000066.1:10885-15441 GCA_002385755.1 Caryophanales bacterium UBA3935
TCCCTGCGTCTTATGGCGATTACCGCGCCGACGAGATGCGATATACCCCGCAATTATCAAAAAAGGCAAAAACATATATTTTGGCTTTAAGGAAATATTGATTTCGTGAAACCGGGAAAAAAATTAAATTAGTGTTTGCTTTTAATGTGAATTCATGGTATAATAATTAACGGCAATTAAGATGAATGGCCAGAGCCTGTTATTTTGGAGGATATTATGCACGCTATAGATGTGTTACTGCTTATTGTATCATGCTTATTAATTACCATTATCGTATTACAAGAATCAAAAGAGGATGCCATGAACGCATTTTCAGGCGAAAAATCCGATTTATTCGCTAACCGGAAACAAAGAGGGTTCGAAGTCTGGGTTAACTATATCACGGCCGGGCTTTCGATTGCGTTTATTGTTTTCGCTGTTCTTGCTGCGTTCTTTGTTGATCGGTTTCCCTTATAAAAAGGGAGTAACTAATAAGCCTGAAATCAGGCTTTTTTTAATCAGCGAAACTTAAGGAAGAAATATGAAAGAAAAACTATTAGAATTTTTTCATGCCAAGAATTACTGGCCGCGCTCGTTTGAAGAGATAATCTTTGAATTACGGCTTGAGGATCAAAGGCATGAAGTTAAAAAAGCGTTAAAAGAGCTGACGGCGTCCTACGAGATTGCCGTCAACAAAAAGGGAAAATATATATTGCCGGAAGATGCCGGCATTCATGTGGGCGCGATAAGCATAAAAAACTCCGAATACGGTTTTATCGGAAGCGCGTATTTTGATCGCGATTTTTACGTCTCGAAAGCTGATTTCGGCGGCGCCTTGGATAAAGACGTGGTCGTGTTTCAAATCAAGCACAAGCTTTCGCCGATTCGGGGTATGAATCGGGAAGCCAAAGTTTTGGCGGTCAAGTCCCGGAATATGAAGTTTGTTGTCGGCGAGCTCGAGAAAAAGAAGAACGTTTTTTATATTCGTCTCGACCGTCAAGATGTGGATAATGTAAAAATTATCAATCCCGATGATTATCAGGTCGGCGACATCGTCAAAGCGGAGATCGTTAGTTATAAACCTTTGGAAGCGAGCATCGTCGAGCGTATCGGGATTAAAAACGATATCGGCGTCGATATTTTGACGATTGCGGCAGAGTTTGATTTTTCCGATCGCTTTCCCGAGGAAGTCGTTAAGGAACTTGACGGTTTGCCGAAAGACGCGAGCGCCGAAGCGGCGCGGCGGAGAAGACCGTCTCTTGAGACGATAATAACCATTGACGGCGCCGACGCGAAGGATTTGGACGACGCCGTCGGGATCAAAAAACTCGCCAACGGCAATTATCTTTTGGGCGTGTATATCGCCGACGTTTCCTATTACGTGCGGGAAGGAAGCGCGATTGACCTCGAGGCCCGCCGCCGGGGGACGAGCGTATATCTCGTCAACCGCGTTATGCCGATGCTTCCGCCTCTTTTAAGCAATAATCTCTGTTCACTAAACCCGCAAACCGATAAACTTGTTATCGCCTGCGAGATGGAGATAACCGGCGAGGGCGAAGTCGTGAACAGCGACATTTTCCCCTCGGCTTTAAAAACCAAATACCGGATGACATATGACGCCGTGAACGAGATTATCGCCGGGAACCCCGAGCAACGGGAAAAATACCGCGATTTATGCGACGATATTTTCCTAATGCTCGAGTTAAAAAACGTTCTGAACGCGATGCGCGAGCGTCGCGGCGCTTTGGATTTCGATGTCGACGAAGGCAAGGTCATCGTCGATAATTCCGGCCGTCCCCGCGACGTTGTTTTGGTTGAGCGGGGCGAGGGCGAAAGAATCATCGAGGAATTCATGCTCGCGGCCAACGAAACCGTCGCAAGCACCGTTTATTATCTCGAGCTTCCCTTTATCTATCGCATTCATGACGAGCCCGATTATGGAAAAATGGAGGCGTTCCGGAGTCTTGTTAACAATCTCGGCTACCGGTCATTTAAACGCCGGGTTAACGCCAAGCAGCTCCAACAGTTCTTATCGACTCTTCGCGATGAAGATTCTTATTTGAAAGTGCTGCTTTTGCGCGCGATGGCGAAAGCCGTCTACTCCGAAAAGAATAACGGTCACTTTGGTTTGGGCAGCCGTTGTTACACTCATTTTACCGCCCCGATTCGCCGTTACCCCGATTTGCTCGTTCACCGGTTGTTAAGAAAATACTTGTTTGATCAGGATATTAACAGGGATGAGTGGGCGAGATTAACGGAAGAAATCAGCGGAATCGCCGAGTATGCCTCGAAACGCGAACGGGAAGCCATGGAGTGCGAATACCGCGTCAACGACATGAAAAAAGCGGAATACATGGCCAATTTTCTGGGCGAGCGTTTCGAGGGAATCGTCTCCTCGGTCACGCGATTCGGCTTGTTCGTGATGCTTCCCAATACCGTTGAAGGTTTCGTTCATATCAGCAATATCAAAGGTTATTACCAGTACGACGGCAACACGATGCGCTTGATTGGTCCCGGCGGGAATTATCACCTCGGACGAAAAGTTACGGTGGAGGTTGTCAAAGCCGATAAAAAAAGCCGTGAAATTGATTTTAAAATAGTGTATAATAGTAATAGGGTGAAGGGCAATGGCAAACGTCGTCGTTCGAAACAAAAAGGCCGCTCATGATTATTTTATCCTTGAAAAACTCGAATGCGGGATCGAACTGAGAGGCACCGAGATTAAATCGATTCGCTCCGGCAAAGTATCTTTGCAGGACGCTTATTGCCGGATAAAAAACGGCGAGCTTTTTGTCATCAACATGCATATCGCCAAATACGAACATGGGAATATTTTTAATCATGAGGAAAAACGCGACCGGAGGCTCCTCGCTCATAAAAGTGAAATCAGAAGGCTGGCGGGACGCCTCCAACAGGAAGGCCTCACCCTGATTCCCTTGACCTTGTACTTCGTGGGCGGTTTGGCGAAACTAGAGATCGCTTTGTGTCGCGGTAAAAAACTTTATGACAAACGGGAAGATTTGAGAAAAGAAGCGGTAAGAAAGGAAATCGAAAAAGCGCATAGACATAGGGATAGATATTGATGAAATGCTTACGCTGCGGGAATGATATGCCCGATAACACCGCCACATGTGAAAACTGCGGTTTTAATATTGAAGAACATAAACTTTATGAGAAATACTTAAAACAACCGGCAGATCCCGAGGTGCCCGAGGATCAAAAATCGTCATTGGTTGATAACCCGGTATTGACTTTGTTATCCGGCGGTTTGTCGGTTTTCTTTTCTCTGCTCTTCATTTCCGCTTCCACCATCGTTATTCTCTATCTTGCGTTATTCATCTTGTTTGTTTTCTTCACCTTCTATCTTTCCTCCAAGCCCAGCAAGGTAAAACTCCGGCCTTTACGCAACGTGGGCGTCGTATTTGCTTACTTCGCCTTGGGGCTTGTGATCTTTAAGTTTGTCTATCAATTATGGGGTTTATTGTTTTAAAATAAATCATATAATAAATATGGGATAGTAAAGGATTCGACAGGCTATAGGAGATTATGATTGCATGCTATGGTAGCGCATATAAAAACGCCGAGGTTTTAATTAACCGCAAACGAAAATTACGCATACGCTGCTTAATTAGATAAATAAGCGGCGCCCGTTATAAAATGCCTCTCAAGTTTTATAAACGGGCTCAGTATTGAGGGTTGAATTAAAAATGAATCCCGGTTTTTAATTCGAGATTCAGGGATTAGTCAGGCAGACCGTTTGTTTGTTGTCGGGATGTCGGGCGAAATCTAAACAACAAACTAAGCATGTAGACGTTGTAATCGAATGTAGTTTGGACGCGGGTTCGATTCCCGCCTATTCCACCATATAGAAAGCATTGGTTTGATACAATAGTTTCAAACCTTTTTTCTTTGCAGAAAGGGAGATTTTTCCCTATTTTCCAAAACAGCATTGCCCTACGGAGGTTCAAATTAGAACTTTTGTAGGGCTTTTTTATTTTCTCTATTCAACCTTTTAACGATTACCTAACTATTTACACGATTACTCTACGATTTATACGATTACCTAACCTTTTAACGATTTGATAAATAATGAAGTGCATTTTGGTTTTAATTTTATAATTTATAGACTAATTGATAGAAAAGTGCTATACTAATTACAAGTCGTTTACAAATAAAAAGGTGATAAGTATGAACTATAAGAAATTAGTTAAAGAGTTAAGAGATAAGCTAATTATCACTCAGGAAGAGTTAGCAGTTCTTCATTTGCATATAAATCTTTTCTTGGGTACAAAAAACAGGATGAGAAGATTGTAATTGATGAGGAGCGAGCTACAATTGTTCGTTTAATCTATCGAATGTTTTTAGTTGAAGGTAAGACATGTACAGGTATTGCAAGCTATCTGAAATCACAACATATAAAAACCCCAACTGGGAAATCCACAAATTGGACAAAAAACACAGTCAACTCCATTCTCACAAACGAAAAATACATGGTTAGAACTTGGAATGCTAAAGGAAGAGGAAAGGTGGATAATAAGACGGCAATTCAATCAGTGAAAGGTATTGGACCTGCAGGA
>DGED01000066.1:15655-16811 GCA_002385755.1 Caryophanales bacterium UBA3935
GGATGAACAGTGCCAGATATTGTTAACAGATGTTGTTAAACTCTTAAAATACGAGTATCCAAACCTCACTGTAAGATCATTAGATTCCATAATTTGGAATAAGTATCAAATTGGCAACAAGAAGAAATTAGAGGGGTGTTTGCATGAACTTTAAACAAGAAATAACTGATCTCATAATAAATGCTTCAGCCTACACTGGTAAGCCCTAAACAAATCAAGATTTTATAAATGCACATCTACCAGTTGGTCATATCAATTACCATTACCAGCAGGAAAATGGCTGTTTAATGTTAATCAATAGATAAAAGACAACTTCGAGAGATTTTATGTCATTATAAATGTCAATCACAAAATGAGTGCATTAAATTTTGTAGAGCGACTTTTACATTGCAAACATAATCCTAAATATGAAGGATACATTGAACATTATGTAATAAAATTTTAATACCTTGGTACAAAGGGTAATACAGGTCAAACCTGTAAATAATTGGCAAAAGCCAAAAGGAGATACTTATGAAAAGTATGCAAATTAAAGTACCAAGGAATTTGATAAAGAAGTTTTATCTACATCCAGAACCATATGGTGATGGCTACTATGTTGTTGATCTAATCAATGGCATGTACACAGATGTGTTTTATCGTGAAGAAGGTGATTTTATCACTATCACAAATGATAAAGAATTGATTTCTTATCTAAAGAAGAACCAGATGGGTCCAAGAGATTATTTCTTTAGAAACGGAGTCTATTCATTTCGTCACGTAGCAGATTATGATAGTATAACTATTGATGAATGGAAGGATATTTCTCCAATCAGTGTTAGATGTTAATCGTCAAATTATTTAACCCATCAATCGTAACATTAATTCATACAACTTATTAGTAAATATGCAAATTGTTTACTTCATATATTACCTTTATGGGAAACAGAAATCAGGTATTAGAAGATTGTGAATTAACGAGACAAGCATTAATTGATTTTACTGGACTTGAAGCTGAAATTGAAAAGCAATATGAAGAAGTTGAGGTAATTGCAGAACTAGTAAAGAGCCTAGTAAAAGAAAATGCATCAACTGCTCAGTCACAAGATGAATACATTAAAAAGTACAACAATTTAAGCAAACGTTACGAGGAAGAATATAGGAAACTTGAGAATCT
>DGED01000066.1:17033-18229 GCA_002385755.1 Caryophanales bacterium UBA3935
TTATTGAAAACTTAAAAAAGCAACCACTTGTGGTTGAAGTATGGGATGAATCCTTATGGGCATTAATGATTGAAAAAGCAGTTGTGGGTAGGGATGGAAGCATTAATTAAATTTGTGTTCTATAATGGTACGGAGATGGAAATGTAATTTAGTCATAGGAAATCCTTGGAAAATAATAAATTAAGCACTTGCATTTACTATATTTGTTTGATAGAATATATGCGCGAAAGAAAATCTTGTTTCTAATATAGTTTTAATTAATTAATCAATTTAGAAATACTAGAAGCTTATAATTTTAACTTTTTTAGACGAAAGGTGGTTTTTTGTGTTGTTCAAGCATATATTTAAGTAGAATAAGATTTGTTTAATGTAAAAATTTCTACAAATATAATCAATTGCTTGTTCGAATTATAAATGTAGGGTTAGTATATTTATAGCACTGGTAATCTACTTTTTTTATATAAAAATTAATTGAAAAGTTAATAATAAAGTAGTTAAAAATAATAGTAGTGTATTATTTAAAAATGATATAACTTATTTTCATTTTGACACTACCCAAAAATTGAGGAGGTTTTATTATGGCAACTAGGACAAAAAGTCATTCAAAAAGGAGAATACTGGGTTTGAATAAGGCGACAAAATTCTTAGCGATGGGGGTGGCATTGATTATGTGCATAGGACTATTTGCAGGGTGCGAAAGTTCACAGGAAAAGCAGATAAAAGAGGACTATTTGGCTTACATGCAGTCGCAAGGCGAAACCGAAATGACCCTTGATGATGTAAAAATTCTAAACAATTACGGAGCTTATAATGGTGCCGTGGTCGTAAGAATTGAACGAGGTGCATTCGAGGTTGTCACCACCATTCAAGTGGGAGGAGTCGACTTCACCTTCAGCAATTCAAACACAGCTTTAGTTTGGAAAAACGGTCAGTTTTTTGAATTGGCAGACGCATACGACAGAGGATTATTGACAAAAAGCAACTTAGATGTACTAGCGAAAAACATAAATAAATAGCAAATAAAATATAAAGGAAATCTGATTATGATAAACAAGAGTTTTTCCGCAAGCCGCAAGAAAGGAAACATAGGGTTTTGCCTCATTTTAAGGGTAATTTGGCTTCAATGAGTGATTTGCTTCACTTCATTGAGACCTTTTTATTTTGGCTATTTGCACTATTTAATTATTCCCTAGAGA
>DGED01000066.1:18404-30311 GCA_002385755.1 Caryophanales bacterium UBA3935
AGAGATTACACTATTTAATTATTCATAGGTTTTCTTGTACTTTTTAATTATGCCTTAGCACTATTTAATTATCCACAAGTTACCACCATTTTAAGGTACTCAAAAACCATAGAGCTGTCCTTTGTATAATGAAGAATGGTATCGATATGAATAAATTAAAAGTGATAGAATTCTTTGCTAGGAGTAGGAGTTCAAAGGCAAGCATTAAAAGAAGCAGGTATTAATCATGAGGTAGTAGCAATTAGTGAAGTTGACAAGTATGCACTAAAAGCATATGAGTTGTTACATGGAGAAACTCTAAACTTAGGAGATATTAGAAATATTGAGAGGATTATGGGCTGAAAAGATGTAGATATTGATAAAGTAATGGATTGTAAAGAACTATCCAAAACACAGTTGTTCAAAATGGCTTGAAATAGCATAGTTGTGAATTGTTTGTGATTATTAATAGTTTGGTGACAATCCGTAAACTAAAGGAAGCAGGAGTAGAGTGCTACTTTGAAAAAGAAAACATTTATACTTTTGATGGTAAAGGTGAACTTCTAATAACTATAATGTCAAGTTTAGCTCAAGAAGAATCAAGATCAATATCAGAAAACATTACCTGGGGACAAAGAAAAAGATTCTCTGATGGAAAAGTCCATGTCGCTTATAAGAATTTCTTAGGATATAAAAAGGGCGCTAATGGAAAACTAGAAATTATAGAAGAAGAAGCAAAAATAGTAAGATTTATTTATAGTTTATTTATTAAGGGTAAAACTGCAAGTTGGATAGCAAAGCACTTAACGGAAAATGGCATTAAGACTCCAGCCAAAAAAGACATATGGCAAAAATCAACAGTTGATAGTATTCTTACAAATGAAAAGTATAAAGGCGATGCATTACTTCAAAAGAAGTTTACTATAGACTTTCTAGAAAAGAAGATGAAGAAAAATGAAGGAGAGATTCCACAATACTATGTTGAGAATAGCCATCCTGCAATTATTGATCCAGTTGAATGGGAACAAGTTCAAGTGGAGTTCGCAAGGAGGGAACAATTAGGTAGAACCTATAGTTCGAAAAGCATATTTTCATCAAAACTAGTGTGTGTTGATTGTGGCGGTTTCTACGGACAAAAGGTTTGGCATTCCACAAGCAAGTATAGAAAAGTTATCTGGTAATGTAATAAAAAGTTTAAAAATAAGGAAGAAATGTGTAAAACTCCAACTTTAACAGCTGAAGCAATACAGATGATGTTCTTGAATGCTTATAACGCATTTATGGGAAATAGGGAACAGGTTTTAGAGGATTGTGAATTAATGAGAACAGTATTAGTTGATTTTACTGTGCTTGATGCTGAAATTGAAAAACAATATGAAGAAATAGAAGTGATTGCAGAAAGAGTGAAACACCTAGTAAAAGATAATGCATCAACACCTCAGTCGCAAGATGAGTATGTAAAGAAGTACAACAAACTAAGCGAACGGTATGAAGAGGAATATTTAAAACTAGAAAAGATAAAGATGGAAAAGGAGTTTAGAATATCTCATGATAAAACAATGAATATGTTCATTGAGAATTTAAAAAAGCAACCCTTAATAGTTGATAAGTGGGACGAATCCTTATGGGCAGTAATGATTGAAAAAGCTGTAGTGCACATAGATGGAAGTATAACATTTGTGTTTTATAACGGATCAGAGATTAAGGAAGAAGCTTAAGGGGTTTCTTTTTTAAATTTATAAAAAGCTTGCATCAGTTGGATAAAAATGGTATATTATATCTATAGATAAAAGCTATTCTCTAAAATAGTTTGTATAAATTATCTAATTTTGAAAAAATAAATGGTCTGGTGAGTTTTTTGATCTTTTCAGGCTTTAATTAAATAGAAAGAAGTTTTGTTTAATAATTGATTATTGTAAACTTTACCAATAAAATTAATTGTCTATTCGTAGTATGAGTATTGGAGTAGTATATTGTATTAGAGAACAATGTGATTATCCTAAAAATTTAAAATAATGTGATAAAATTGCAATGTAACAATATTAAGAGAAAAGCACTATTCCTAAATGATACTTAATTTATTGAGCATAGCTTAATTTATAGTATATCACAAGATGGGCCAAAAACATTCTAAAAAGATAGAAGATAATCATTTAATAAATTAACATTTAAAGTAGATTATCTAACTATATTATACGAGGAGGTAAAAATATGAAGAATGTAGTTATAGTGATAGGAGGGATATTGGTTATGTGCTTTTTAGGCGCATGTAGCGGTGGTCATAGCACTGGAATCAAGTTTAACATAGGTCTCGACCAAAAGGGCGGCTTTGGATTTAAAGAAGTCGATGGTGGCAAGACAGCAAATATCCTTGAACTTGTGAGTTCCTTGCAGGAACTTAAAGACTTCTGCGACGAGTGGGGTAACCCTGCATTTCAAGAAAATAGCGAATATTATTCAAGTGAATCAGGCAAGAAAATACGTAGTTATGACGAGGCATATTTTGAAGAAAATATTCTGATTATTTACTCTTTTTGGAGAGGTCAAAAGATAGAAACGCGTATAGACAGTATAGAAGTGGATGGAGAACAACTAGTAATAAATGCTCGTTACATTACAAGAAGAGGCAATTTTGACGACGTAGCTTTTAATTGGTTAATTTTAATTGAGGTCAATAAGGCAGATGTCCTAGACGTTACTAGTGTACAAATAAAAACATAAATAATAAATATTTTAAAGGAGAAATAGGTGATTATGCAAAAACAATAACTATTAACCAAACTGGAAAATTCACTATTGATTTTAGTACTGTTGACAATATAAATGGCGATATTACACTAATTCTGTTGAAAAGGGAATATAATAGTTCAACAGGAAGTTATTATAAAATAGATAAATATGCTCAATATATGAATAATAGTAATAAAACAAGAAGTGTTACCCTCGTACTAGACCCAGGTACATATTATATTGGATATTTCAATAATTTAATTGGCGCTAATATTACAGCAACATTGACAAGAGTATTACAGAATCCCCCTAATATGACTACCGCAATGGTAGCAGATCCTGGTATAGGTTATAGCAGTGGTAGTGAAGTTAGATTTAATAATGGACAGTTTGGAAATCATTCTATTACAGAAGGATTTACAAGAAATTTATATTTCATTCCAGAAAGCGGAACACTTCCATCATTATCAAGACTGGATTATGATTGGTACTCAAGTAATCCAAGTGTTGCAACAGTGAGTCAGTATGGAACGGTATTTGCTAATGCAGTTACTTCAGATACAACTGTTACAATATATGCAGTTTATAAGTTAAATCCATCACTAGTATATACTCGAACATTTAATATCTTGAATGATACATCACAAGAGATAATAGTAATTGAGCGGAATATGACATATTCATATTCAGCAGAAAATGGAACTTACAAAATTGAATTAAATGAAACAAATTGTCCTTATCCTTGGATACAATATTATACATGGAGTGTATTTGTGCCATGTCAAGAAAATGATATTTTGGTAATCATTGGACAATGGGGTCATATTACTTCAACTGGGGTGATGACGCCATTGGTTTGTATAAAAACGGCGAACTCATTGATGTTTTTGGTATAATTGGAGAAGACCCTGGTTCATCATGGAAAGTTGAAGAAAGAGGTACCACAGTTGACCATACTTTAGTTAGATATCCTCATGTATTCAAGCCAACAACGACTTGGGATGCCTCTGAATGGGATGTATATCCTAAAGACACGTTTACTTATTTAGGTAAACACACCATGGAAAGTGGGCAAAGCGATTTTGGTAAATTCCAAATCGACCTTTATCCAAAAGTAAACGGTGCCCAGGATAAAACAATCCTGGAAGGTCAGTCATTCGATCCTTTGGAAGGCATTACGGCAGTTGATGATACTGATGGAGAATGTGCGATACTTGTTGAAGTATATGATGAATATGGAGATCCTGTTTTAAACTATGGCGATTTTAGCGACCTTGAAGTAGGTGCATACACGATAACTTATGCCGCAACAAACTCGCTTTCAAATACTACGGTTGCTACGATTACATTAACAATCACTGAACAACCTGTTGAGACCGAATTTACTGAAACCTTTGATAATAGAGGTTTATCAAAATCCTATGCCGATGGTCAATTTGAAGACAAATATCGCAATACATGGGTTTACGGTCATTCTCGCGATGAGGATGATTACCCGATTGACGGAACCGGATTAATGCTTAGACGCGCCAGCGATTCATATTTGGAAATAACATTCGTAAACGGGGTCGATGAGTTTTCATTCCAATATCGCAAAGCATTCACTGGAGCAAACGCTAGACAATTAGAAGTGTATGTAAACGGTGATGTTGTTGCCAAAACCGATGAATTTGGAGCTAGTTCAGGAAGGGACGATGATATTTATACCTTCAATTATCGTATTAATATATCAGGTAAAGTTATAGTAAAAATAAAGAATGAGGGTACATCCTCTGATAACAGACAGACAGTAATCGATAATGTTACTTGGACATCTTATGGAAGCGGAAACCCCCAGTAACCCCTCCAGATGACGATGATAACCCAGAAGAGGATGCACTGCCATTTAGAGCCGTGCATTCTCTATCTGTAGGGGATGATTTTACACTCTCTGGGTGTGAAGAGTATTCCGTTTTGGATAATATTGTTGAGTGTGAAATAACCGGAGATGATATTGACACCGACATTCCGGGAACGTATTTTGTCGAATACAAAGCAAAAGACGCCAACGGCAATGAAGATCATTTTTTTGTTATTGTCATGGTTTTGTCCGAGTATTATGATGAAGCGGCGGGTTTATCAGGGAACGACTTACTTCAAAGACTAAGATTGATTATAAATAGCGACGTGAATAGGTTATCTTATGATGACGCCAAGACGATTCTTGCGGAATCGGATCGCGACCCTAATAATGAAAACAATGTAATTCAGGTTTACACGGGTAATTCCGTTCCCGGCTCATGGGATTATGGCAACTGGAACAGGGAGCACGTCTGGCCACAATCCCGCATGGAAGGCATCTCATATGCTACATCCGACATACACAACCTAAAACCCGCTGACAAGAGCGAAAACTCACGGCGGGGGAATAAATATTTCTCCAACATAACTGACGCCGATGCTTACGCTCCCCGTGATGAAGTCAAAGGAGACATCGCGCGCATCCTTTTTTATATGACCGTTATGTACGATGAATTAGAGCTTGCGAATAACGTCACAAGCGGTCATTATATGGGCTATCTTGATATTTTAGTCGAGTGGCATCGCGAGGACGCGGTTGACGAATTTGAGCGTAATCGCAACGAAGTTCTTTATTCTTATCAAAATAACCGCAATCCCTTTATTGACTACCCGTTGTTTTACGACTTGATCCAGTATCCCGAATTGCTCAAACCAATCACGAATTAAGGAATGATATTATGAAGAGAATCATATTCCTGTTGACATTTATGATAATCGCCTTGTGCGGCTGCGGAAACAAGTTGAGCGCGCCCGAAAATATTACATTCGCGGACGAGGTTCTTTCTTGGGACGCGGTCAAAGGCGCGGAATCATATCGGCTTATCATCGGTAGCGAGACGTATTACACGGAAGAAGCGAGTTATGATTTGACTTTTTTAGGGGACGGAAGATACGACGTTTATATTTGCGCGTTAAAAGGTGAAAAGGCGTCTCCCTATACGGATAAGTTTAGAATCGTTATTAAACGCTCCTTACAAGCGAACATACATGTTGACGGCGAATACTTGGCATGGGATAAAATCAACTCGGCGAAATCCTACGCTCTTTATATCGACGGCATCGAGACGGCGACGGTCGATGATGAAAAAGTTTTATTATCCGATCTAGATCTTGATCCTAATAAAATATATGTCGTCCAAATCAGGGCGATTTATGAACATAATACATCGACGCTTTCCGATCATTACTACCATCATACCTACGCGACGATTGAAGAATTGTCGCAGGCGGAAGTAAATCTTTCGGATAAAAAAGCGTTAGAGATCGATGTTTCGGAGACGGATATCAAGGCGATATTATTTGATAACGAAAGCATAGAGGACTATTCTTTAGCGGAAGGAACGCTCGAAATCCCATATAGCTTTTTCCGTAACAAAAAAATCGGAAAATATCAGTGCCGGATATTCGCGGATGATATCCTTTATCAACTGCAGGTGACGGTTACTTCCGGCGAAAGGCCCTATATAATCTCCGACACGGCCGTTTCGTATCAAACCGGCGAGGATATCGTTTTACTAGTCGAGCTTGCCGGCGGGAGCTTCGCGGGACTCACGGGCAATAATATTGGCGATGGCGATTACGAGTTTGTTGAAGACAGGATTATTATCTATAGTAGTTATGTCGAGAGGATTATCGAGGATAACCCCGATCGCAAGAAAATCGTTTTGCTTTATACGCTCAATCAAGGTAAGGTCAACATTATCGGCGACATTATTATTAACTTAACAAAAGACGAGGTTAACGAAAGTTAATCTCTTTTTTATTGATTTATAGGTAAAATATGTGTTATAATGAAAACGATATCATATGATAGGGGTGATGATTCATGAAAAGACGATTTATCTTTTTATTGTTGCTCGCGTTGTTTCTTTTCGGTTTTTCGCATCCGCGGCCGACGACATTGAATAATGTCGTCGCCGGCGAAGATGATTTGCAGTCTTTAAGGACTTCCCTGGCCTTGTTTTCCGAAGAATTATTACCCTATGACGACGCCAATCCCATCATTTCCCCGCTTGGTTTATACATTAATCTATCAATGATGGCGGAGACTGTCTCGGATGATATAAAGCAAGATATTTTCGCTTTCTTGGGGTTAGAATCAATTAACGACCTTAGGGAGCTTAACCGCGTCGTTATCACGGCTTATACCGATAACTCGCTGGCTAAGGAATTCAAACTGAAAAATTTCCTCTTTCGCGATACCGGCGTTAAAAACGATAACTTGTACAACGAGGAATTGATCGGCGAGATGAAAAGCAATTACTCGCTTGAAGACGTCATTATCAACCTATTGCAAGAAGGTCCCGCGAAAATCAGCAAGACCATTAAGGACGCGACAAATGATTTTTTAATCGTTCCCGAAGAAGAAATCGCGAATTTTCTGCACCAATATTCGGTAAACGTATTGATGAACATTATTTACTTTAACGACGAATGGAGCGATAAATTTACAAAGTCGGAAGTCAAGGATATTGATTTTGCGGGCCAATCCGGTCAAAACAAAAAAGTAAAAGGCTTGGTCGGTCAAAGAGTGGGCTTGTACTACAAGGATGAAAACTGCGTTATCGGCACCTTGTCTTTCAATAAAGGCTGCAAGATATATTTTATTCTTCCCGACGAAGATAAGACGGTCGGGGATGTAATCGCTTCGGGCGTCATTAAAGATATAGCCGAATATAAATTGGAATTTCAGACCGGCGATATTGATTATAAAATCCCCAAATTCGATATCACTTATCAATACGACATGACCGATATTTTAAAGGAGAAAGGTCTTGAGCCCGTCTTCTCGCCTCAACTTGATTCGCCCTTTTATCTAGGCGAGATATTCCAATACGAAGCGCTTTATCAAAGTTCAAGAATCACGCTGGACGAGGCGGGGGTAAAAGCGGCGACCGCGACGATGTCTTTCGGTTGCGGGGCCAAGTCGGCGCCGCCGCGTATTCCAGTTACCGTCCACCTTGAGCGCCCCTTTATTTATCTGATTGCCACGCCACAAAACATCATCTTATTCTCGGGTATAATCAACAACTTGTAAAACAAGTAAAAATCTTTCCAGGGCGGAGGATAAAGCATTGAATAGCGGTAAACTCAACAAACTTCAAACATTTCTCATTGCAACTGACAAGCACAGAACCTGGTTTGTTTTATTCACGATCTTTATCTTACCGTCCATGTACATCCTTGTATACCTGACTGACGGCACCAAAAACGTTTATGCCCACTTGACTTATATTATTATTGTTTTCGCCGGCGCAACGTTGGGTTTTTTCGGCGGGTTGATCACCGGTTTGGCGGCGGGCATCATGCTTGGCCCGTTCATGCCGCTTGACGTCGCCAATCAAATACCGCAGACCTTTCTGAACTGGAGTTTCCGGATGTTGATGTTCACGTTTCTTGGCGGACTGATCGGCTATATTACCGACACGCTGAGAAAAAGCGCGAGAATTGTTCTTGATTTAATGTGTCATAACTCGGAAACCGGCTTGCCGAACGTCAACCTATTAAATAATCCCGACGCCTTGTCTTACGACGAGCGCAACCAGATGCTAATAACCCTGCTTATCAATAATTTCGATAAGATTATCGATTTAATGGGTCTAGAAGTTTATTATTCCTTATTGCGAAGGATATATGAAATCTTAAGGGATGGTCTTCCGGAGACGGCTTTGATAGTCCAGTGCAATAACAACAAGTTTTGGATGGCGACGCCGCTTGAAAGGCCCGAGGAGGACATAAAGAAAATCACGGCGATCCTGAAAGAAGGCATCACCATCGAGAATGTCGAGTATTATATCGAGTTTTCCCTCGGTTATACTTTTGCTTTAAATCAAAAGCAGAGTTATCGTCCCGGCGCCTTTGAAAAATCCGATCACGCGGCCCGGTACGCGCAAAAAAACAACTTGCAATATATGCTCTACAGAGACGACATAAAACGCGGGATATTTGAAGCGAAACTTTTGGCGGATTTTACCCGCGCTCTCGCGGGGGATGAGCTTTTCTTGGCTTATCAGCCGAAGGTTCACCTGAAAACGGATAAATACGATTATTTGGAAGCTTTGATCCGGTGGGATCACCCGGAAAGAGGCTTATTGATGCCGAATGATTTTATCCCGTTAATCGAGGAAACGCAACTTATTCACGAATTGACGGAGTGGGTATTGCGTCGGGTGATTGAGAAAATCCGCGAGCTCCGGAAAGAAAACTATGACGTGACTATTTCATTAAACATCTCGGTCAAAAACATTCTCGACAAAAACGTCGTCCGGCGTCTCGCGGAAATTATCGATAATAACCGCGACGTCGTCAATAATATCGAGTTTGAGATTATGGAAACGATATTGATGGAAACGATCGACGACACGCTTGAGACGATCGAAATGTATCGGAATCTTGGCGTCGCTTTCGCGATCGATGATTTCGGGAAAGGGTATTCTTCTCTTTTATACCTGCATCGCTTGCCGGTCGAATGCGTGAAAATCGATCGCGGCTTCACTCGCAATCTGACTCATGACGAAGCCAGTCAAAAAATATTACAAATGGTAATCAGGCTGTGTCACGCCCTGAATTATCGGGTCGTCATTGAGGGGGTCGAGGACGAAACGACGGCCGCCATCGCCAAGAATCTTGAAAGCGATTATGCCCAGGGGTTTTACTTTGCCAGGCCGATCGAGTGCGGTAAAATACTAGACTGGTTGAAAAATAAGAACCGGGAAACTTCCGCCTGATGGCGGAAGTTTTTTGCATTTTATTTGACATAACCATCTCTGTAAAATAAAATAATATAATAGGGAGGTTTATTGAAGATGCTAGAATTATTAATGGCTAATACTTACGATGCAAAAAACATAATGATCGCGTTGGGGTTTACCATTATCGCCGGTTTGTCCACCGGGATCGGCAGTTTGCTTGCCCTTTTCGCGAAGAAAACAAATACCCGGTTTTTAGCGGTGGCTCTCGGTTTTTCGGCCGGGGTGATGATATACGTGTCATTTGTCGAGATATTTTTAAAAGCCAGGGACGCCTTGGTCGCTAACTTGGGAAACAAACCCGGTTCTTGGTTAACGGTCGCTTCGTTCTTTGGCGGGATGCTCTTTATCGCTTTGATCGACAGGCTGATACCGTCCCGGGAAAACCCGCACGAGGTGTTGAGTTTGCCTGACGGGGCCGGGGATGAAAAAGAAGAAAAAGCGATTAAAAACGGCCGACTGATGCGGATGGGCGTGTTTACGGCTCTGGCGATCGCGATTCATAATTTTCCCGAGGGAATCGCTACCTTTCTTTCGGCTCTGGCGAATCCGACATTGGCTGTCGGCGTCACCGTTGCTATCGCCCTTCACAATATACCCGAGGGAATATCGGTATATATCCCGATTTACTACGCCACCGGGAATCGGAAAAAAGCCTTCGCGTATTCCTTTTTGTCGGGCTTGTCCGAGCCGATCGGGGCGGCCTTTGGTTTTTTAATACTGCGCCCGTTTCTATCGGAGACGCTTTTCGGGATTTCGTTCGCGGCGGTGGCCGGGATCATGGTGTTTATCTCGCTTGACGAATTGCTTCCGTCGGCGCGCGAGTACGGCGAGACGCATCTTTCGATATACGGTTTAGTCTCGGGAATGGTGATTATGGCCGTCAGTCTGCTGCTCTTTTTGTAAATATGATTTCCTATATTGGATATTTAATATATAATTGAATTACAAGTGAAAGGAGAAGCCTATGAAAATCGGAAAAATACTGGGCTTCGTCGGAACGGCAGTCTCGGTTATCGTGTCGGTCGTTATTATCGCGGTAATGATGGGCGACGCCTTCAAGGACGATTTGGCGGCCAACCCGACCGCCGGCATCGAAAAAACGGCTTTAGCCTTAAAAATCATTTGTGTCGTCATGCTTGTTTTCGCGACGTTTTCCTTTTTGATTTTAATCTTTTGGAAAGAAGATCGGCTAAAACCGCTCGGCGAGTTTTTATCTTTTTTCGCCTTTATGCACGTTATTCTTTTAAACGTTATCGCGTTGGGGTTTTTACTTTCGGCGGGAATTATCCTGAGCAGGATAAAGCCGGCGCCGGGAGGCGAGAGCTAAATGCTTGGCGCAATCGTCGGCGACATCGTCGGCTCAAGGTTTGAATGGCGAGTTATCAAATCAAAGGATTTCTCGCTTTTCACTGAAGAATGCCGTTTTACCGACGACACGGTGATGACCTTGGCAGTAGCCGCGGCTTTGATCTCCTGGCGCAATGAAGGCGGTTCGCTCGCCGGGAAAGCCGTTTTAAAAATGCGCGAGTTCGGCCGTTTGTATCCTAACGCCGGTTACGGAGGGATGTTTTCCGCCTGGTTGGCTTCGGCCAACCCCGCCCCGTATAATAGCTTCGGGAACGGCGCCGCCATGCGCGTAAGTCCCGCCGCTTACGCCGGGGAGACTCTTGAAGAGGTCAGGATCCTCGCGAGAGAGATAACGGCCGTAACCCATAATCACCCGGAAGGAATAAGAGGAGCCGAAGCGACGGCGACGGCGGTTTTTCTTGCGCGGAAGGGGAAGAAGATCCCGGCAATCAAGGCTTATATTGAAAGAAATTATTACCGGATTGACTTTACTCTTGATGAAATTCGTCCCTCCTATCGTTTTAACGCCGCGTGCCAGGGAAGCGTTCCTCAAGCCCTGCAGGCGTTTTTTGAATCGATGAGCTTTGAGGACGCTATCCGCAACGCCGTCTCCCTGGGCGGCGATAGCGACACTTTGGCGGCGATTTGCGGGGGAATCGCGGAAGCGTATTACGGGATTCCGGCCGCGATTAGGGACAAAGCCTATTCTTATTTGGATGAAAGATTAATTCGAGTAATCGACGAATTTGCTGATATTTTCGGAAGTTATCTTAAATAACTTCTTTTTTTTGTCTAAAAATGATAAAATAGAGATGGGAAGAGATAGCGATATGGTTAATGTTATTGAGGTCGTGGCCGCCGTAATCGTAAAGGAAAACAAGTTCCTGGCCGCAAAAAGAAAACCGGGACATTATTTGTCCGACAAATGGGAATTTCCCGGCGGAAAAATCGAACCGGGCGAAACGCGCGCAGACGCATTAAAAAGGGAGATAAAAGAAGAGTTGGGCTGCGATATCGAGGTGGAAGATCATATTCACAC
>DGED01000066.1:30547-30999 GCA_002385755.1 Caryophanales bacterium UBA3935
CCTACGGGCGGGACTTCCCGAGCCGCGCGAGCACGCGGCGATAATATGGGTCGATGAATCCCGTTTGACTCAGATTCCTTGGGCGCCCGCTGATTTTGAAGCGGTAAATATCATCATAAAAAACAAAGGTAGAGAATTATGGATTTAAAGAACTATCAAAAAAGGTTTATGCAGTCATACCAGCTCAGAACCGATAATGGCGGGAATTTTATCGCCCGTCATGACGGCGAGACGGTTTATTTGTACGACGCCCGGGATTACCGGGAAATAACGACTTTTCGCGATACGGAATATGTCAGTCAAATTCGGTTTTCGGCCGACGGGAAGTATTTGGCCGCGAAATCCATCGAGCCGGAACTCGCGGTATATGATTTAAAGAAATTGGAACTTGCTTCTCTCGTTGATTTCGAGGATACCGGCGCGGCTCAGGACGGGAAATTTTGTTTTTCGCC
>DGED01000067.1 GCA_002385755.1 Caryophanales bacterium UBA3935
GGAAGACACATGAGAAAGGTCGAACGAAGCCACAGAATCGATAACGAACGGTTCTACAAGGATAATCTCAAAATTGCTTTAGGTAAAAAAATCCAGGAATTATTGATGAATATTTGGAAAAGTTTAAATTATCACGCTTTCACAATATTTCTATTAATATCACACCATATATTCCCATTTATTGCAAGGGGAAATAAAAAAAGCCTGCAGATGCAGACTTTGTCAACAGGCTGTAGTGTAGAAACACTATAAATTGTTCAGCCCCCAATATTCACAATACCTGCTAAACCGATGTTTTTACCAGGTTATTGAATGTTATTACTTCATCATCCGTTTTAAATAAAACTTCCAAATTAATGGCAATTGAATCTGATTTGTAATATAATAGGCTTGCGCTAATATATTAGTCATTACGTAAAGCCGCCCCTGGGTAATATTTATATACAAACATAAGGCTGAATGTATATATAGATATAATATGAAAAAAGGTGAAGCCCATCCTAAGCATAACTACTGGGTTTCACCTTTTTTGTAGGGCTATTTTATTTCTTTACAGCCCCTTAAAGCACCAGCTTATGGGTATGTCAATAATCATTAATTATGAGTTAACTATTTTAACTCGACGGTAGCGCCGGCTTCTTCCAATTTTGCCTTGATAGCGTTCGCTTCGTCTTCGGAAACATCTTCCTTAACCGCTTTCGGCGCCGCTTCAACAAGGTCTTTCGCTTCTTTCAGCGGTAATCCCAGTAATTCGCGTACGGCTTTGATAACGGGGATCTTGTTCTGACCAAAGCTTGTCAGGACGACGCTGAACGAAGAAGGCTTGTCGTCTTCTTTCGCATCGTCAGCCGCGGGAGCGACAGCGGCCACGGCGGCGGCGGTAACGCCGAATTCCTCTTCGATAGCCTTAACTAATTCGTTAAGTTCCAGAACGGTCATTTCCTTTAATTGCTCGATAAATTCCTGTACGTTTAATTTAGCCATTTTTTAATCCTCCTTTTAAGCTTCTTGTTTTTCGGCCACGGCCTTAACGGCAATCGCTAGTTTGCGTATTGGCGCCTGCAGCACGCTTAACAGCATTGATAACATGCCGTCTTTGTTCGGCAGTCTGGCGAGGATTTTCAGTTCGCTTTCTTCGACGACTTTTCCCTCGATAATGCCGAATTTGACTTTCAATTTTCTATTTCTTTTCAAAAAATCATAAACTATGCGCGACGTGTTCGTCGCGTCATCCGACAACACTACAGCGTTCGGACCAACAAAGGCGTCGTCAAAATCGTGACCGAGCGCTTTCGTGGCCCGACGTAAAATATTGTTCTTAAGAACATGCATTTCGCAGCCCTCTTTGTATAGATTGCCGCGAAGTTCCGAGATCTCGGCAACAGTCAGACCCAAATAGTCAACAAATAAAAGCGATTTGCTTTCCCGGAATTTGTCCGCGTACTGATCGACCAATTCCGCCTTTTTCTTCAGCGTTGCCTCTTTCATTTTTTTCACCTCCGTCGAAAAATAAAACCTCTTTTTGCCGAAAAGCAAAAAGAGGGATGGATTCCGTCTTAATACCTCGGTAGGAAATTAAGCTTTATGAGCACCTACTGTCTTCGGCAAATAATTTATTACTATTTTATTGTAGTCGGGTTATTCTTAAGCTAATGTTTCGGGGGCAATCTTGATGCCCGGGCTCATTGATGTGGAAAGCGATATGTTTTTGACATAAACGCCTTTAACCGTTTGCGGCCGTAAGCGAACCAAGTTTTGATAGACGGTTCTGATGTTCTCGACCAGTTTCTCGTCATCGAAACTTACCTTGCCGACGATGATCGGGATATTACCGTTTTTGTCGACGCGGAAAGTGACCTTGCCCGCTTTGACTTCCTGAACCGCCCTTTCGACATCCATGGTGACGGTGCCGGTCTTGGCGTTCGGCATCAGACCTTTCGGCCCGAGAATCTTACCCAATTTGCCAAGCTCGCCCATCATGTCGGGAGTGGCGATAATAACGTCAAAATCGAGCCAGCCTTTCTTGATCTTTTCCAAGTATTCGGCGTCGCCGACATAATCGGCGCCCGCCGCTTCCGCCTCTTTTTGTTTTCCCGTTTTCGTCAGGACCAGCACCCGCACTTCTTTACCGGTGCCGTGCGGCAGGACGATGGCGCCGCGCAAGTTTTGCTCGGCTTTGCGCGGGTCAAGATTCAGGCGGAAAACAACTTCCACGGTGGCGTCGAAATTGGCGATATTGGTCTTTTTCGCAAGCTCTATCGCTTCTTCGACAGTATAGCGTTTCGTCCGATCGATGAGTTTTATCGCTTCCTGGTATTTGCGACTTCTTTTAGCCATTTTAATCCCTCCTTAAATGTGGTTTGTCGGAAATTCCTCCCACAATTTAAGTTGCGTAGAACAACTTATTTGTTATCGAAACTTCGCATTAATCTTCGATTTGAATTCCCATGTTGCGGGCGGTGCCTTCGATGATATTCATCGCCGCCTCAACCGTGTAGGCGTTTAAATCCGGCAACTTGCTTTCCGCGATTTCCCTGATTTTATCCCGGGAAATCGTCGCGACCTTTTCCTTCAAGGGATTCGAGGCTCCCTTTTCAATCCCGGCGGCTTTTTTCAATAAATCCGCGGCCGGGGGCGTTTTCGTGATAAACGTAAACGAGCGGTCCTCGTAAACCGTGATAACTGCCGGCACGATATTGCCGGTCATATCCTTTGTTCTTTCGTTAAACTGCATGCAGAACTGTTGGATATTAATCCCGGTTTGTCCCAAGGTCGGTCCGACCGGCGGCGCCGGAGTCGCCTTGCCGGCGGGAAGTTGCAGTTTCAAAATTTTTGCTACTTTTTTCTTTACTGCCACGAGACACACCTCCTTTTTGTCCGTGCGTGGTGTTACTGAGCTAAACTCTCCCACAAATAAAATAGTATTTAAAATTATTGCACGCTTACTAATTTTACATTATTCCGAATGAAATGTCAATTGTTTTTCTCAAAAATTTTCGTTCGAAAACGCTGCGCGCAAGAGAAAAACTTCCCGTGACCGGGAAGCCTAAATCAAAGCTATTTCATCAAACGATAATTCCGCCGGCGTCGCCCGACCGAAAGCATAGATTAGCACGGTGACCATCCGTCGTTGGTGGTCGATGGTGTCAATGATGCCTTCCTGGTGAGCGAAGGTCCCGGCGACGATTTTTACCCGGTCGCCGACTTGTCCGGCAAATTCCTTTTCCGAGGTAATTCCCGACATTTTAAGGATCGGCGACATTTCCTCTTCCGGGAGCGGGACCGGTTTGGCTCCGCCGCCGGAGGAACCGAGAAAACCCGTTACCATCGGCGTATTGCGCACCATGAACCAGGATTCGTTGGTTACGATCATGTCGATAAAAACATAGCCGGGATAAGGCCTGATCGTCGTTTCCTTGATCGTCCCGTTTTTCTTTTTTTCTTTTATTTTCTGTTCCGGCACCAGCACCCGGAATACAAAATCCTGCATTCCCATCGATTCGACACGCCGTTCGATGTTGTTTTTAACGGCGTTTTCGCAGCCGGAATATGTTTGAACAACATACCAAGCTCTCTCGTTCATGGCCGCCCTATACTATCGTCAAAGATGATAGCCATTTAAAGAATTTTAAGACAAAGCCCAAAATATAGTCGGAAAGCAGGAAAAATAACGCCATTATTAAAACAAAAGCGAACACGGTGGCGGTGTTCTGAAACACGGTGCCGCGAGTAGGCCAGCTGACGCGTTTTACTTCGCCAATGGAAGGTTTGAAATACGGCCATATCGACAATATCAGCGACATAACGCCGAGAATAATCAAAATCCAGGCAAAGGCGCGGGGATAGTCGCCGATTAAAAAGACTTCTTCGTTGATCGTCAGGCCGGAAGTGCCTCCCGTCGTTTCCCCGATTAAAACCATCGCCCCGAGGACGATCGCCAAAAGCGACAGGAAGAGCAAAATTAGCCCTTCGTATTTATATTCCTTGGCAAATATCGATAAAATACTGTTTGTTTTTTCTTTTTTTTCTGCCATGATAACCTCCTAATATACCGGCAGGGTAAAATAATTCATTTTGATTCCTTGTGAACGGTATGCTTATTGCAATACTTGCAATATTTTTTTAAAACTAATCTCTTGCCGTCGGACAGAGAACCACGGTCCATCGTGTAATTACGGGAAAGACATTCCTCGCAGATCAAAATAATCTTTTTGCGCATGATACACCTTTATTTAGTTGTTTCGTTTCCATATCATTTTAGCAAAATCCGCGGTCCTTGTCAAGGCATTTTTTCGCCGCCCGGATTTTCCGCCTGATGCGGTCGTTAGCGTCATAAATTTTCTTCACCGGACATTTCAACAACGCCGCCACCTCGCGCGGTTTGTAGCCATTTTTTAAATATTCAAGGATCTCGGCCTCGAAAGCGCTAAAGGAACAGGCGGCGATCAGGCGTTCGTTTTCGTCGTTGGAAAACGTTTCTTGACGCTCGGCGACCAATCGCTCGCCGGCGCCGACCAAATCGACGTTATAGAAATGATTTCTCTCTTTGCGCAAGATTTGAATGAAGCGGCGCTGTAAAATCATATCGAAATATTTCGTGAACGTTTTTTCCGAATCGGGATTAAAACGTTGGATCGCCTTGTTTAAAACGAGAAGGCCTTCCTGAAGAAAATCCTCGCGGTTGCTTGGTTTAATCCGGAAAGCTTTAATCCGCGCCTTTATTAACGGAATGTACTTGCGGAACATAATATCAAGCGCCGTATCGTCCATTTCGTAAATCAAATATAGCAACTCGTAATCGTTATATTTGTACATCCTATCCCCCCGCATAGTTTATTTTTGCGCGTTTTTTATATGATATGCAAGAATTCCGGCGGCGACCGCCGCGTTCAGCGAGTTAATGCGGCCGCGCATTGGGATTCGCACGAGAAAATCGCAATTTTCTCGAACCAGTCGGCTTAAACCCTTCCCCTCGCTGCCGATGACGAGCGCCGTCGCCATGTCATATTCCGCCTCCCGGTAATCAACGCTTTCGGGGGCGGACTCGGCGCCGACAACCCAAAAGCCTGCTTCTTTCAGGCGTTTGATTGCCGCGGTAAGGTTTACTACCTCGACGCATTTTACAAAAAACGCCGCGCCGGTCGAAACGCGGACGACAGTGGCGTTCGGCCCGACGCCGCGCGTTTTCCGGTAAATGACGCCGTCAGCCCCGACCGCGTCAGCAACGCGCAAGATCGCGCCGAAATTATGGGGATCCTCGATTCCGTCCGCGATAATGACGAAAGCTTCCCGAAAATCAGGGGCGGATCTATCCCTTAAAATATCCGCGATATCATGCGCTTTTATTGGCGCGATTTCCATCGCCACGCCCTGATGAAGCCCCCCGAGCCGGTCAAGCTTTTCTTTCTCGACAAGCGTGTAAGGAATCTTTTTTTCGCGGGCAAGTTCGATAAACCGCCAGTTATTCTTTTCGATGTATAACGCCCGGATCGAATGGCCGCTTTCGATGGCCGCGCGGCAAGAGTTCGCGCCGTAGATATAATTATTCATGCCGTTCCTCAATTAGCTCGATAGCCTTGTCGATTAAAAAATCCAAGCGATCGCGTTTTTCTTCCAAATACAAATAACCGATAACGGCCTCGAAGCCGGAACTGTTTAAATACTCGCCGCGATTCAAATTCCTATGACTCCGGTATTTGTAATTACGACCGCGTTTAAATATTTGCTTTTCGTCGTCGGTTAAAACATCAAGAATGCTCCCGGCGATCAAATTATGACTTTTGGCGCTCACGTACCGGACGGCGCGGTTATGGAGCTCGTTTTGGTCGGTAATTCCCCGCGACAACAAATATTTCCGGATAGAAAGTTCGAAATAAGCGTCGCCGATATAAGCGAGATTGGCTCCGTTCAGCTGATCCGCTTTCATAATATAATCCCTTTTTCTATTATTATGGCGCGTAATTGGTCGGATAAACGATAATCTTTTTCTTCTCTCGCCTTGTAATAAGCCGCGACCATCGACTTGTCTTCCGCGGTAAGCGGCTTAATCTCGATTTCGATTCCCAACACCCAAAGCAATTCTTTCAATACCTCGGTCGTTCGCTTTAAAAAGCCAAGATTGGCGGCCCCGCCGCGAATCAAAGTATTGGCCTCTTTCACGAGTCCCTGAATTGCCGTCAGGGCGTTGGCGGTGTTGAAGTCGTCTTTCATCGCCGCGATAAACCGCGATTTCTCTTCCTCAATTACCTCGTTAGTTTCCGCAGTCACGCCCGTTTCGCTTAATTCGAGCGCCCGGACGGCGCCGACAAAACTGCGGTATATTTTCTGATATTCTTTTTCCGCCTGCCGTATGAGTTCCTCGCGGAAAGCGAGCGGCTGCCGGTACGGCACGTTTAGGATCATCAATCGGTAAACCGGGTAAGTAATCGCGTCAAGCAAGTCATTCGCGAGAACGTAATTGCCGAGCGATTTGCTCATTTTATCGCCGCTGAAATCGATCATCCCGTTATGCATCCAGTAATTAGCGATCGGATGGCTGTGCAGGCACAGGGATTGGGCGATCTCGTTATCGTGATGGGGAAACTTTAAATCGTTCCCGCCGCCGTGAATATCTATTTTGCCGGCGAAAATGCTCTCGACCATGACGACGCATTCGGTATGCCAGCCGGGCCGGCCTTCCCCCCAAGGCGAATGCCATCTTCTGCCTTCCGTCGTCCTCTTCCAAAGGTTGAAATCAAGCGGGTTTCTTTTCTTTTCGTCGGGATCGATGCGGGCCCCGCTAATCAAATTATTTGTCGTCTGCCCGCTTAACACGCCGTAATCCGCGACTTTTTCAACGTCAAAATAAACGTCGCCGTCAACGACGTAGGCGGCGCCGCAGGCCACGAGTTTTTCGATAAAAGCGATTATCTCCGGAATCGTCTCCGTTACCCGCGGAGTTTTATCCAAGGGCAGACAGTTCAGTCTTCTAATCGTTTCGGTAATTTCCGATATGTACCTCTCGCTAATTTCCGACTCGCTCACTCCTTCTTTGATTGCGCGGGCGATAATTTTGTCATCGATATCAGTGTAATTGGAAACGTAAGTGACCTTATACCCAAGATAGCGGAAAAAGCGGGCGACCGTGTCGAAAAAGATTACCGGCCGGGAATTGCCGACATGCATCGAATCGTAAACGGTCGGGCCGCAAACATACATCGACACCTCGTTTTCTTTGATCGGGACGAACTCTTCGATTGTTTTTGTCAGTGAATTGTATATTTTAATCATGATAACCTCGCATTCAAATTATGCCCTATTATTATTATATACATCCGGCATACAGTTGTAAAGCCGAAAAAGTTTTTTTCAAACCTTAAAGAAAAAAGCATCCGGAAAGATGCTTCAATGTTAAAGTTTTAACGTTTCGAAAATTGCGGTGCGCGACGGGCGCCTTTAAGACCGTATTTCTTCCTTTCCTTGACCCGGGGGTCACGGGTAAGCAATCCGGCTTTTTTCAGCGGGCCGCGGAATTCTTTATTGACTTCGATCAATGCCCGCGCGATTCCGTGGCGAATAGCTCCGGCCTGACCGCCGATGCCGCCGCCGCGAACATTGACGACCACGTCGTAACTGGAAACGGTATTGGTAAGGTTTAGGGGCTGGAGCACGTCAAGACGCGTCGCCGGCGAGGGAACGTAATCAACAAAATCGCGATCGTTGATGGTGATTTTGCCGGTTCCGGGCAACAAACGCACCCGGGCTACCGCGCCTTTGCGTCTTCCGGTTCCGAAATATTGAACTGTGGCCATAATTACCTCCTAACCTTCAACTCTTCTGGTTTTTGCGCTTGATGCGGGTGGTCGGGTCCGGCGTATACATAAAGCTTGCGATACATCGCTGCGCCCAGTTTATTCTTGGGCAACATCCCGCGAATCGCCATTTCCAGCACTTTTTCCGGCTGGCGAGCGAGCATCTCGGCGGCGTTTCTTTTCTTGAGACCGCTCGAGTACCCGGAATGACGATAATAAATCTTGTCTTTTAATTTCTTGCCGGTCAAAGCCACTTTTTCCGCGTTCACGATAATCACATAGTCACCGCAATCAACATGCGGGGTAAAACCAGGCTTGTGTTTGCCGCGCAGAATGCCGGCTACTTCCGTCGCCAGGCGGCCGAGAATCTCGCCGTCCGCGTCAACAACAAACCATTTTCTTTCGATTGTGTCTTTGTTAGCCATGTATGTTTTGCTCATTTTATCCTCCTGTATTAAATAGCAAGCATAAATTCTTGACTGTTTGTACAGGGCTGCAGTGGGAAATGTAACGAATGTATATTACAACATATTTACAAAAAAGTCAAGACATATATTTCATTTTTTCAGATAAAACCGCCAAAGGCGCTCCTTATCCTCGCCGGCGTAATCGATGTTTATACGCTTGCCGGCGAAGATTTCGCCGACGGGATAATCGTCATCAATCATATATATGTTATCGGCTTTAGTTAAGTCAAGACCGTAATGCTTTCTGTCTATTCCCAAGTATTTCGTTACTTTGCCGGGACCGTTTAGAACGAGGTTCCCCTCAAGCGCGCGGGCGCAGCGGATCATAACCCCTTCCGGGATATTTTCGCGGTTGGCGATAACGTTAAACAAGTAGTGCATTCCGTAAATCAAATAAACGTAGACATGACCGCCGTCCCAAAACATCACCTCGGTCCGCGCCGTGCGGCGGTTATTATAGGAATGGGCGGCTTTATCGTTCGCGCCGCCGTAAGCTTCGGTCTCGATAATCCGCGCCCGTTTTAATCCCTCGTCGCCGCGGACGCAAATAATCTTCCCAAGCAAGGCCCGGGACAGGCTCACGACGTCTTGCCGGTAAAAGTCTCTACCCAACCGCTTTTCCATCTACATTATCACCCGCCGGAAAAAGAGCCCGTGAATCCGTTTGATCGCCGTGTAGATGATAAAGACGTTATCATCGACCTGCTTGGCGACATGAGTGTATTCTTCGGCCTCGAAGCGCGAGCAGACGGTGGTCAAAACCCAGCGCTGTTCGCGACTGTAACCGCCGTAAGCCGAGTATATGGTAATCCCGTGACGGAATTTCTCAATCAAAACGTCGCGCATTTCATCTTTTTTCGTCGTTATGATTTCAATTTTCATATAATTGTAAACGGTATGAATTTGACTCAAAACGAGCATCGTGATTATCAGGCGAATAATCGTGTAAACGGCGATCTTCAGGCTCCCGACAAAAGCTGACGCGATGATGATCACGGAGTCGATGCTTAACGAAATCGCGACGAACGGAAACTCTTTTTGGACCGACAAAAATTGGCTGATAATATCGAGTCCGCCCGTCGAAGAACCGGAACGCAGGGCGATCCCCTGACCGATCCCGCAAAATAGTCCGCCCAAAAGGGCGAGAGTCAAAAGACTGCCGGAATCCATATTGCCGTCAGGACCGCCAAAAACTTGGAAAAAAGGATTAAAACCGTTAAGTTTGAGAATATCGAGAACGGCGATTACCAAAACCTGCAAGACAAGCGATACCAGGGAGAACACGGCGAATCTTTTGCTGACGCCCCGCCAACCGATAATAAAAAGCGGAACGTTAAGCAGGGCGATAAGGAGGCTCTTTGTTTGCGGGTAACCAATAAAGTTCGCCACAAGCTGCGAGACGCCGGTAATGCCGCCGGCATAAAACTCGCCCAAATCAAGAAGCCATACCACCGCCGCCGAATAAATCAAAGCGCCCGTTACCAAGCCGAGCGCGGCCCGCGTGTCTCTTTTTTTCAAGAAAGCATATACTTTATCCATCGCTTTCATCCTGTTCCCGGAATTTCTTTCTAAAGTGCCCGAAAGGAAACTCGATGGTGAAAAGAATCGTCCCCAGGATACACACCAATATGCCGGCGAGAATCATCGCTTGGGAGAAAGTCTCGTCGAAAAGATTATGACTCAACCCGATATGACCCGCGGCGATCGGGACGATAATCGTGCAGGCGATCAAAACCATTGTCGGGAGGACGGTTCCTAAATTATACCACTTAAGCAATAACAGGATCGGCGCCTCGACAATCAAATAGGCGAAGAAAAATATGATAACCAGCCACAGGTTGGAAAAATCGGAGAAAAAGGCGAAAATATCAATCCGAGTCCCAGCGACAATAAAAAATAGCGGGGCGAAAATGCCGTAAATAATCCGGGAAAGACTCTCGACGACTTTCGGGGAAAACTGGGCGTGCCGGACGAGCATCCCGGCAAAAAAGGCGCCCAATATATATTCTCCCCCGGCCAGATCGCTTAAGAAAACCAAGAACAAGATAATAACGATAATTACCCTCGTCGCAAGATGATCGATGCCCTCGGCGATTTTATCGAAAACTTTCCCGATTTTAAAGCGGCGGATAAGACGATACAAGACCAAAAGAACGACAAACAGCAAAAATATCACGGCGTACTTCCGGTCGACGTCCAACATAATCATCAGAACGGTCAAGAAACCGATCGAGACGATTTCCGAAAGATTTGCGATTGTCGAGATGATCCGGCCGATTACCGTCTCCGCCAATCCCTCGTTGTGCAGGATCGGAACGACCATCGCCGCGAAGGTCGAACCGAAAACAAAAGTCAAAAGTATTATGCCCAAATACTTATCATTTGCGAAATACTTATTGATCAAAAATGCGACGACTAAGGAAGAAAGGAGGGTGAGCGCGAAAACAAAAAAGGACGTCCGGAATATATTGATATGTCCGGCCCCCTTCTTTTCCGCATCCACGGCTCTCACTTCCCGGAAGACGTCAAAGTCAACATCATATCCGCTTAAAAACATCATCATCGAAAGGCCCAAAACATATATTCCATCGACAACTCCCGTAAACCCCCAGCGGGCCATATCGGCGTTAAACCAATAAGCGATAACCAGTCCGATTAGGATCTCGACCGCGAATGTCGGTAAAAACTTCAGTTTAAAAACCGAAATCAAAATGCTGGATACGGACGCTAAAGACAAAAGGATGATAATCGGAACAAAAAACCCGCTAACTTGTTCGAACATCGCTTAACCTTTAGCTTATCCGGGAATTGGAGTTATGTTTTTTGACCTCAAGGACCTCAAGAGGCAAACCTTTGCCCTCTGCCGTGAGCACCATTCCTTCCGACAAATACCCGCGAATCTTAACCGGCTTCAAATTCGCGACGACGACCAGTTTTTTCCCGATCAAGTCCGCCGGCGCGTAAGCTCCCGCGAGCCCCGATACGACTTGCCGGGTTGCGGCGCCAATCTTTATTTTCAAAAGCAAGAGTTTGTCGGAGTTTTCGACTTTGCGGGCGTCGATGACCTCGCCGACGCGCAAATCAAGTTTATTGAAATCGTCAATCGTGATTTCAGGCTTTGTATTTTCGTTTTGGCTTTTAAGTTCGATCTCGGGATCGAGCCGGCGGAAAAGAATTTCCGGTTTCTCCGTGACTTTGACGCTGGCGGTTTTCCCGTATCCGAGCCCATTAAAATCAATCGTGTCAAGCCCAAAATCGCGAAAAATCTTTTCCGCGGTATCGGGGATAACCGGCGCGAGCATGATCGCCGTGACCCGCAGGCTCTCATAAAGATGATATAAAATCGCGTTCAGCTCGTCCCGGCGGGATTCGTCTTTCGCCACCACCCACGGCATCGTCTCGTCAATATATTTATTGGAGCGGTTGATAAGATGCCAAACCTCGTTCAGCCCGTTTTGGAAACGGAATGAAGCAAAACTTTCTTTATATTTCCGCGCCGTGTTTTCAATCGTCTCCTCCAACTCGCGGTCATAATCACCGTATCTCCGATCGGGCTTCTCCAGTCTGCCGGCGAAATATTTATTAATCATCACCAAGGTGCGGTTTAATAGATTTCCGAGGTCGTTTGCCAGGTCGGAGTTATACTTCTCGATAAATCTTTCATACGAGAAAACGCAATCGTTCCCGAGCGGCATTTCCTTAATCAAATAAAGCCGCATCGCGTCGAGACCGTATTTGTCCATAACGTCGCGCGGATAAATGATGTTCCCCGCCGACTTTGACATCTTTCCTTCCTTCATTAATACCCAGCCGTGCACGTAAAGTTTAAAGTTAACGGGTACGCCGAGCGCCATCAGCATGATCGGCCAGTAGACGGCGTGAAAACGAAGGATATCCTTGCCGATAACGTGGACGACCTTATCGCCGTTGACCCAATATTTTTGATAAAGGGCGTCGTCGGCGCTTAAATAACCCAAGGCGGTTAGATAATTGCTTAGGGCGTCAATCCAGACATAGATGACATGGCGGGGGTTTTCGCGAACCGGGATTCCCCAGCGAAAAGACGTGCGGCTCACCGCCAGGTCCTCAAGCCCGCTCTCGACGAACGCTATGACCTCGTTGCGCCGGGTTTCCGGCTCAATAAAATCGGGATTGGCTTTGATATGCTCAAGAAGGCGGTCCTGGTATTTGGACAGGCGCAGGAAATAACACTCTTCCTTCACCTTGCGCGTCGGTTTCCCGCAATCGGGGCACGAGCCGTCTTCCCCAAGTTGGGATTTTGTAAAGAAAGCCTCGCAGGAAACGCAATAATCGCCTTCGTACGCGCCCATGTAAATGTCGTCTTGCGCCAGGAGCCGGCTGAAAATCTCCCGGACGATGCGGGTATGCCGTTCTTCCGAGGTGCGGATAAAATCGTCATGGGTGATTTTCATATCGCGCCATAATTGATTCGTCGTCGCCGCGATTTCATCCACGAGCTGTTGGGGCGTCTTGCCGGCGGCTGCGGCCGCTTCTTCGTTTTTTTGCCCGTGCTCGTCCATTCCCGTCAAAAAGAAAGTATCGTAACCGGAAAGCCGGTGAAAACGAGAATAAACGTCGCATGCGATCGTCGTGTAAGAATTACCGATATGAACGTTGCCGCTCGAGTAATAAATCGGCGTTGTAACGTAACATGTCTTCTTCATAACAATACCTCGTTTACGTATATATATTATTATATCATTTTTTCCAATTTATTAAAGATGTAATCGTATTCCTACCACAATAATTTAAATATCTCGAATTTTTCCAAAAGATCCGTCTGATCGTCGACAAGCGCTTCCTCAAACGTCATGACGACGATCTTGCCGTCGCGATAGCAAACGCAGTGGCGGTCTTTGCCCGAAAGCAAGGCCTCGACGGCGGTCGCGCCCATAACCGAGGCAAACACGCGGTCGCGAACCGTGGGAGACCCGCCTCTTTGCACGTGGCCGAGGACCGTCGCCCGCGCCTCAAACGGAGTATGGGCGGAAATCTCCTGAGCCAGTTCCTCTACTTTTACCATATTTTCAGCGACTATAATAATCGCGTGTCTTTTGCTCTGAGCGGCCCTGCGGACATTTTCAATAACTTCCTGAAGGTTAAAGCCGAATTCTTTGCATATGCAGACCTCGGCCCCGACCGCCATCGCCGTCCAAACGGCGATATCGCCGCGGTTACGGCCCATGACTTCAATTATGCTGCAGCGGCGGTGACTGTTTGAGGTGTCGCGCAATTTGTCGACGGCCTCGACTGCCGTGTTGATCGCCGTGTCAAAACCGATCGTGTAATCAGTCCCGCCGATATCGTTGTCAATCGTGCCCGGGACGCCGACGACCGGCATTCCCATTTTGCTTAAGGCCAAGCCGCCGCGGTAAGAACCGTCGCCGCCGATGACAACAAGACCCTCTATATTAAAATTGCGCAGGTTTTCAAGCGCGACTTGACGAACTTCTGCCTGATCGAACTCGACGAGCCGCGCGGTACCCAAGAAAGTTCCGCCCGCGCGCATCTTTTCCGAAACCGATTTTCGGTAGAGGCGCTCGATACGGTTTTCATACATCCCCAAATAACCGTCGTGAATGCCGAACACTTCCAATCCCTTGACAATCGCCGACCTTGTGACGGCCCTGATCGCCGCGTTCATTCCCGGCGCGTCTCCGCCGGAAGTTAAAACACCAATTCTTCTAATCATATCATTACCTCTTACTCAATATTTCCATATTATTAATTATAAACTGTATCCTATTATTCCGGATTTCCGTTTTTCCCCGGCCGAGATATATCTCGCCCTCGGTCAAAACTCGTTTATAGCGCCGGTATGTATCGGGAAATAGGACGGCGTCCATTTTCCCCGAATCATCATATATTTGCAAGAAAGCCATTTCCGTGTTGTTTTTTGTGATAATTTGCTTTATTCCCTGGATAGCGAAAACTGCTTTGACGTCCCCGGCGACGGGAAGAGCGGCCAGGTCGGGCAGGCGATAACGGGAAACGATTGCCGCGTAACGGGCAAAAACGCTATACTTTAAGTTCAACCCGAGCGCCTCGCGTTCCAAAGCCGAAAGTTCCTCAAAACTATATTCTTCGCCGTCGTGTTCCTGACTAATAAGTTCTTCTTCCGCGAACAGTGGCTTATATTTCACGAAATCAAGCGCGCTTTCATAGTTTTCCGCCATATGCTTGCGCGGCAGGGAAAAATCGTCAAGCGCCCCGGACCATACAAGATATTCCGCGACCCGACGGTTGATAATGGTGGCGGTCCGGGAAACAAAATCGTGATAGGAGCGGAAAGGGCCGTTTTTCTCTCTTTCCGCAAGTAGATTTCGGACGGTAATGGCGCCGACGTTTTGAATACCTAAAAGCGAGTAATATATCCCCCCGTCCCGCACGACGAAACGGTCATCACTTTTATTTATTGACGGCGGGTAAACTGCGACCCTTTTCTTCCGGCAATCGCTAACGTAATTGCTTATCGCGGCGGCGCTGCCAACGCTGTGCGACATTAACACCGCCATAAAATAACGGTAATACCGTCTTTTCAGGTATGCCATCTGATAAGCTATCATGGAATAAGCCACGGCATGGCTTTTATTAAAACCGTAATTGGCGAAACGAACGATATAGTCATAGATTTTATTACCGATTTCCTCGGGATATCCGCGGCGCGCGCTGCTCGCAACAAACCTCTCCCGCTCCGCCGCCAACAGTTGCGCGTCCTTTTTCGACACCGCGCGGCGCAGAATATCGGCCATGCCCAGGGTATAGCCCGCGAACTGCCGGGCGATCATCATAATCTGTTCCTGGAAAACGATCGTTCCGTATGTCGTCGCGAGGATTTCCTTTAAGGCGGGATGCAAAAAATCGACCGGCTCTTTGCCGAATTTTCTTCGGACAAAACTCGGAATCATCTCCATCGGCCCCGGCCGGTAGAGAGCGTTCGCGTGAACGATATCGATAAAGCTGGAGGCGCGGAGCCCGGCAAGCGTCTTTCTCATTCCTTCGGATTCCAATTGGAAAATACCGTCGGTATCGCCGCGGGCGATCATCTTATAAGTTTCCGCGTCGTCTAGGGGGATTTTTGTCAGGTTAAAACTCGGCTTCTCCCTCTTTATCGCCGCGACCGTTTCCTCGATAATCGTCAAGTTTTTCAAGCCCAAAAAATCAAACTTTACCAGCCCGATCATGCTTAAATCATCGGCTTCGTATTGAGTTTGATAAAGGCCGTTGATGCCTGGTTGGAGGGCTGTATAGTTGATTAGTTCCTCGTCGGCCATAACGATTCCCGCCGCGTGAGTGGAAATGTGCCGCGGCAAACCTTCGATTTTCCTGACGACATTGACCAAGTCGCCGATTCGCGGATTTGATTCGGCGAGAGCCCTAAACATTTCGTTCCCGGCCAGGGCTTCGTCAATCGACGAACCGACCGAGGGAATATACTTCAGGACCTCGTTAAGCTCGACCTCGCTAAACTTCCGCACCCGGGCGACGTCGCGAATCGCGAGCCGGATCCCGAAAGTGCCGAAGGTCGATATATGGGCGACCCGGCTCACGCCGTATTTTTCCATGACGTAACGAATTACCCGGTCGCGCTTGTTATCGGGAAAATCGATGTCAATGTCGGGCATCGTTATCCGTTCCGGGTTTAAAAAACGCTCGAACAATAAATCGTGTTCGACGGGGTCGATATCGGTTATGCCCAAAGCGTAACTGACAAGCGAACCGGGAGCGGAGCCCCGGCCGGGCCCGACAAGAATATTATTCTTTTTCGCGTAACGGACGAAATCATAAACGATTAGAAAATAATCGCAAAAGCCCATTTTCTTAATAATGTCTAACTCGTAAAGAAGACGTTCCCGGTATTTTTCAACGGCAACCTTACGGCCTTGAAGGCGTTTGTTTAATCCGACTTTGCTGAGTTCGGAAAGATAGCGGAAGCTTTCGCCGCGGGCGTCGGGAAACACGGGCAAGCGAAAACCGCTGGTCCTGATTTCCAGCCGGCAACGCTCGGCAATTTCCCGGCTCGCCGCGATAAGCTCCGGGTACGCGCGGAACATCTCGTCCGCTTCCTCCGGACTGATAAAATGGCAATTGGCTTCTTTTTCCGAATGCGGGTATTCGTTTATCCCCAAGTCAATCGCCCTAAGCACCCGATAGGCGTCAAGATCGTCGGGCGAAAGATAAAGAGTTTTATGGAGAGCCGCGGCCTTTAACCCGGCGCCCCCGGCAAAAGAAATCAACCCGGCGATGTTCTCCCGGGCGTATTCGGTTTGAAGATCAAGCCCGAGATAAAGATCGTGAAATACCTCCCGGTACGCGACCAGGCGTTCCGCCGCCTTTTTTTCCGCCCCCTCGCGATATAGTTTAACAATCTCGCTTTCCTCACCGGGAAGGACAGCGATCAAATCAAAACTATGTTTTCGCAAAAACTCAAGATCGACCGATCCCTTAATTTTGGCGCGGCTCGCGATTACCAAAAGGTTTTTATATCCAAATTCGCCGATCGCGTAAAGCAGCAGCCTGTTATCAAAATTATCGGCGGAATCGCAAGCGACGCACAACCCGATAATCGGTTTGATACGCGCGCGACGGCAGGCGTGATAAAACTTCAGCGCGCCGTGCATATTGTTCAAATCGGCGATAGCAAGGGCGTCGTAACCGGCCTCAACCGCCGCCGCCACCAACCGCTCGGTTTTTATCGCGCAGCCGAGCATCGTGTACTCGCTGTGCTGATAGAGATTAACAAACTGCCGCATTTCTTTCACCATAAAATAGTATACCACAGAAAAAGCGCAATTTCCATATATAAAAATCTTCTCCCGCGGGGAGAAGATTTTATTAGCATTATTACCACACGTACCAAATTAGCCACGTCAATACATATCCCGTAATAACGGCCGCCAGGGTGAACGGCACCCCCATTTTCATAAATGTCCCGGCTTTGACTTCGTAACCTTCTTTTCTTAAGATTCCGATTCCGGCGATATTGGCGGACGCGCCGATCGGCGTTAAATTCCCGCCGAGAGTGGCGCCGATTAACAACCCGTAATAGAGAACAAGAATTTTCGGGCTTCCGCTAAGGCCCAATGTGGCGCCGATACTCGCCACGACCGGAAGCATCGTCGCGACGTACGGGATATTATCGACAAAAGCGGAAAAGAGAACCGAGACCCAGACGATAATCGTGTAGATAAGGAATAGGTTGCCTTTGCTTATATTGGCAATAATCTCGCTTATTTTCACGATTACCCCGGCTTCTTCCAAACCGGCGATAATAACGAAAAGCCCGACCAGAAGCAAGATCGTGTAGAGATCGATTTCTTTGAAGTTGCCGGCGAGCGATTTGACCGAGCGCGTTTTCGCAAATTTATACATCAGGCCGATTAAGAAAACACCCAAGCAAATATAACCATTCGTTTCGTACGGCTTGTTGGGTATAAAGGAAGCGATAATAAGCAACCCAATCATCGAGCATAAAAGGATGGTCGGGAAATAATCCTTGACCTCGGTCATCTTTCCAGGTTCAACAGGCTGGTTTTCTTTCCGGAAAAACCAAAACAATATCAACGTCGCCGCGAGCGCCCCGAGCTCGACGATCCAGAAAATGCCCGG
>DGED01000030.1:0-2001 GCA_002385755.1 Caryophanales bacterium UBA3935
GTTGTTTTTGTCAAGGTTTTTTTTGTTTTCGTTAAACATCTTGATATTGATAATTTATAGCAGTAAAATGTATTTTTTGAAGGCATAGTCTAGGAAGGGGGTTAATATGAAAAAAATCCTTTTTGTTATTATTGCAGGATTTTTTTGTTACTATAGTATTTCATCAAATGATGTTTATGCTCTAAGTTATTTTGGGTTATAGCATGTGGACAGCGCGTTTAGGGAAGGCGGAGAATATTCAGGAACATTTATCAATAATCTACTAAAAGTAATGTCAAATAAAATTATTACACCTTTTTATTAGGAGATTACAGCTGTTAAATAAAAATCAAAGACTTCAATTACTATATAATCTAAACTTAACAGAAGCCAGTAAAAAATTTGAATCAGTACTACCTTGCTCTACTAGAAACTGGCCGTAACAAACTTACAAGTGATACAATTAAAAAATATGTACAGCTTTCAACATTTCTGCAGACTGGTTATTAGATTTAAATCAAAACTAAAAACAGGAGACTTAAAGCCCCTTCTTATTTTTATATTGTGGTAAAAAAAGAAGGAGACTTTAAAGTCTCCTGTCTTTTTTACATGTTCAATGAATTAAAAAAGAGAGTCATTTAAAAACTCCCTTACAAGTAAAATACTAGTTATTTTACTTGTAAGCGGTTATTAACCGCCGACTACAAAAAGTTTTAAATATTTATCGAGATATTGAGAAAATAAAAAAAGGGAACTATCGTTCCCGATTGCGCAAGCCCTCTGCTGAAGATTATCAGCCATCTTGGTGAGGGCGCCAGTTTTAAACTGTCGCTTTTTAAGTATTATAACATTAAAGAGTATTTAATGTTAATATTATTCTATGAAAAACGAAAGTGATACATAGAAAGTAGAGGAAAATGGATGGTAATAATAAAGTGTTACAAAAGGTAAAAAACAACCACATTTACGGCACACTGTAACACTAACATTAATGTTATTGTAGAACTGGGGGGGGCTTACCATCCCCACCCGATGCATTTCTTGAAATTATCACTCTTTTTTAATTTCCGCTTATTAAGCGATAATAACATATGCTCATTATGAGTGAGCAAACCCAGATTTGGCCCAAAAACGGTTTTTGAGGCTTACGCGCAATTATTTTTATAAGGAAAACCACTAGGATTGGTTAAAAGTCAATTTTGGAGGCTCCAGCCGGATTTGAACCGGCGATCATGGTGTTGCAGACCATTGCCTTAGCCACTTGGCTATGGAGCCGTTTTTCCCACATTAATAATTATATCAAATATCACGCTTTAAGTCAAAAGAAAAAATCAGAATTTCGGCAAAAATTTCGCGCTAAAGCGAACCAAAAATCAAAAAAAGGCGAGCCTTCGCTTATATTGTATGACTTAATAAACTAAACGTGAAGGCTCGCCGAATTTTCATTTATTACTCTGATTCATAAGCGATTTCGCCGTTGATTAGGACGTATCGCGCTTTCGTAAGATAATGAAGCGGGTGATTGTTCCAAATAACAACATCGGCGTCTTTTCCCGGCTCAATACTGCCGACCCTGTCCGCGATATTATTGAGCTCTGCCGCGTAAATAGTCACCGCTTTTAAGGCTTCCAATTCCGGCAGCCCCTCGCGAACAAAAAGCCCGATTTGCGTCAAGGCGTTCGCGGCATGAATCACGGGATGATCGGTCATAATCGCATATTTAATATTATTCTCCGCCAAAACCTTGGCCGTCGCGAATGTTTTGTTACGGAGCTCGTATTTTGATTTGCTTCCGAGCGTCGGCCCGATTATCACCTTTACTTTATTTTCTTTCAAATAATCGACTATCAAATGACTTTCGGTCGCGTGATCGATTGTCCCCGTCAGGTTAAACTCTTTCATGATCCGGACGGCCGTCGCGATATCGTCCTGCTGGTGAGCGTGGATTTTCACCGGCAAGCCTGAAAAAACGCGCGATAGCGACTCGAGTTTCAGATTGAACTCGGGCTTGCCCGCTTCTTT
>DGED01000030.1:2153-3595 GCA_002385755.1 Caryophanales bacterium UBA3935
TAGACGCGCTTGGGGTTTTCCCCGAGCGCCATTTTCATGCACGATTCCGCCGTCACGACCATATCGTCAATCGTTTTGCCTTTAGTTTTTAGGATGGCGAAAGTCCCGCCGATAAGGTTCGCGCTCCCCGGTCCCGCGCAAACGGTCGTGACCCCGCCTTCAAGCGCCTCCCTGAAAGCCGAATCCTGCGGCTTAATAGCGTCAATCGCCCTGAGTTCCGGGCAGATCGGATTGGTCCGCTCGTTTCCGTCGGAGCCTTCAAAACCGATCGCTTCCTCGAACAGGCCAATATGACAATGGGGATCAACCAGGCCCGGCGTCACGTAATTCCCGGCCGCGTCGATTACCGTCGCTCCCGGGTATTCCTTTTCGGTAAATTTTCCGATCGCGGCGATTTTCCCGCCGTCAATCAAAATATCGACTATTTGGTAATTAATATCCTTCATGCCGATCAAATTGGCGTTTTTAATTAAAATCAAAACGTTCTCTCTCCTTTTTATGTTTATTATATTATAAAGCGGGGATTAGTTCAAGGGATGCACGAAAAATTTACAAAATATATCAAAATTTGGGGTTGTTTATTAGTTCAAAAGTGGTATAATATGAGAAAAGAAAGGATAAGTTATGAAGGAAAGAATCAAAGTAACAGACATTATCGATTTTCAACGCGACGAAAACGACGCCAATCGTTATTACTTTGGCTTTTGGACCGATTTTGATTATTGGGAAATTGCGTTTACTTTAAAGGACGGGGAAATCTCTGATATTTTGCTATACGATGAAGAGGATTACAACCGCCGTTACCATGTCGAGGAATCATTCGCCATTGACGGAAAAGCAAAAACATTAGCGACGAAAAACCGGGAATACCTGGTGGAATTTACGGACAACTTCTTTAAAAAATTAGCCGCGGAATTGGCGGAACTGGCGGAACTTGATCGGATTGAGGAAAACACCTACAGGTTCTTCTCGCTCCCGGCTTTGGTAAAAGCCCTTGAAAACAAGGAAGAGGATAAGTATTACCGGGCGGAAATCGTCGAACAAGTTATCGTCACCTTCAACGAAAACCGCCTAAGACAGGCCGTTTCGGAAAACATGATCGAAGAAATCGTGGGATCGATTGACAGCGAAGCAGGAACGTTTAAGATTCAAAAAGATGAAAGCGGCTGTTACATTTTTTTTACAAATTACATCCTGAACGTCTATGTCGAAAAAGACAAAGCGGAAGTAATGCCGCTGATAGATTACGCTTTCGGGCCGATCGACTTTCCCAGGCATAGTTTTGATTACGCCACGAGCGCGGATCTCGACGACAAAATCCGCTCCATGATCGCGGCGACGATCAACAAATACGAGCAACTTGTTTTCGAAGATATTTTATACTGCGACAGTCTAAACGACGAGGAAGACTTCTTCTTCGACGACGACGAAGATTTCGACTT
>DGED01000030.1:3656-4012 GCA_002385755.1 Caryophanales bacterium UBA3935
AACTTTTCAACGTCAACGATAAACAATGTCGCGCCGCCGACCGTGACCTCAAACGGAATCGAAGGCATTGCGCCGAATTCGTTAATAATCGAAGTCGGGACCATTTCTTTGCGGGTTTTGGAGTAATCGGAAATGATTTTGATTATTTCCTCGATGTCTTCCGTTTTGGCGCCGATCATTAACGTGGCGTTGCCTTTTTTCAGAAACCCCCCGCTTGATGAAAGCTTTGTCACGAAATACTTATGCTTAATCAAAGTTTTCATCAAAAGCGAACAGTCTTCGTTCGACACGATGGCGATAATTAACTTCATAATACCTCCCTCCGTTTCTTATAGTTTTTTTCAGTCAAATCGGTT
>DGED01000002.1:0-975 GCA_002385755.1 Caryophanales bacterium UBA3935
AAAATCTCATCTTTCCTTCACCTTAAAATCAACTTCAAACATCCTTTTCCAGGGAAGCCTTGCGTCTTCGAGACGGTATTCCCGAAAGACCTCCGGCAATTGATCGGCAAAAAATTTATTCAATTCTTCCTCAACCCGGCGCGCCGCCCATCCGTCTTCTTCCCCGACGTTAAAATAGGAAAGGCCGCGGGAGATAATCTCGGACGCTACCTTTTCCCGGACGACCCCGCAATAACCGATATCCTCGATATATCTTTTAACCAGGAAAAACCGGTGCTCCGGGCGGTCGCCGTAATAATGATAAACGATCGCCTGGGCGATCGCCGTCCCGAGCGAATTGCTCGCGGTGTTCCACCCGGCGTAAGCGGCGAGCTTCATTGTCAGCCCCGCGCGCTTGATATAGGATAAAACCTCCGGTGACCCGCCGTTTAAATGGATCAAATCGGCCACGGCGACGGAGCGGCCGTCAGCAAGCGCGCGGCGCGCGAATTCGAAACATTCCGGCAGATTGCTTAGGACGTCGACTCCCCGTCCCGGCGCGGCGCCGGGCCTGGGAATCATTTTATCGGCGCCGATTAAAAGCAGGAGCGCGATATCAGCGTCGGCCAGGGAACTCGCGGAAACCCCGCCGGCGGAGGCGATATGGTATTTCGCGGTAACGTCAAGCGGCCGGTCCTCAAGACAGGGGATTACCATCGGCGCGGAAGGCGAAGGATATTTAAGAAATACCCGCGGTGTGCCGCCTTTTACTTTGTTAAGCATCCGCGCAAGCAAAACGCACCCGACCTCGTCGGCGCCCGGATAAAGATAGACGCTTGGCCCAAGACGCTTCTCCGCGATCACGGCGCGCAACTCCGCCTGGTCCATCGACGGGAACCCGTATTCGGAAGCGTCGTCCTGGGGAATAACGAGAAAATCGATTACTCCCGCGGCGAGCAGTTCGAGGGTCGCGCGATTCATGGCAAGATTAACCCG
>DGED01000002.1:1279-4548 GCA_002385755.1 Caryophanales bacterium UBA3935
AATATCTCCCGGCCGCATTCCCCGTAGTATTCCGGTTCTTCCTCGCTGATGCTTTCTTGAGGCGTCCGCATAATTAACTGGAACGCGTAAAGCGCAAGCTCCGGGTTGCGTTTCTTTAGCTCTGAAAGCAGAGAAAGACGCGAGATTAACTCTTCCAACGCGAGATGATGAAGGCGAGATGGAACGATGCCGCCGTAAAGAAGAGTGTCGACGCTGATTACCGCGCCGTAGGCGTCCTTACATTCATTAAGGAGAAACTCCCGGATTAATTGAAAATCGCCGGGAGTCTTTTTTTTCCCCATCGCCGCAGCCGGCGGCGCGGCGACGGCGATATCCGTCCCCGCAAATATCTCCCGGGGAAAGAGATAATTGCAGGGGCGCTCGTCTAGGGGAAGGTATATTATTTTACGGGCCATCTTTTCTCCTCAAACACGCGGTACCAACGGCCTCCTCTTCGCTTGTCGATAAGTTCCCGGTATTCCTCGTCGTTTAGAAGGCCGCGTTTTTTTACGAGAAAATCAAAAAGCTCGCTGCCGGTAAATTTATTATCGGCGAGAAATTCGCGCAACTCCTCTGGCTTAATCTCGTCCGAGAGGATTTTCTTCACGATTTCCGCCTCGCGGATCGTTCTCTCAAGCCAAGGCTTTAACTCATTAATTATCGGCAAATCGAGACGCGATAACTCGGCGGCGCTGGCGGCGACTTTGCGATAGTAGGCGTTGATCGCGGCTTTGTCATACTTTTCTACCATCGTCTTTTCTTCTTCAATATTTCCGTAGGAGAGCACGCTCGGGAAATTATGCGCGATGAAATCGCGCCCGACGCGACGGAAATCGGCGCCGACCTTTTCCAAAGCTATCTCGAATGATTTTTCCTGGTCGTATTTGGCGTTGTTCCAGGCGTAATGAGCCATGGTCGTAATCGCGACCTGCGAGATATAGTAATTATTGCTTGGGTTAATCAAATAACCGATCGCGTAATCGCCCAAATTAGCAGCGCGGTTTCTAATCGGCGCGATATACTCGCGAACGCCGTGGGTGAAGTCGGACACGGGGAAATTATCCCAAATGAAAAGTTCGCGGTCGTAAGCGGCGCGCGTCTGTTTTATATCCCGCTCCGTAATCGCCTCGGCGCAAACATTATCGCCGGTCCAGAAAATGTAGATGTTTTTGTCAAGGAGTTCCTTCAGGTCGTTGCGATACTGAGTGCTGCCAATCTGCGAGTATTCGGTGGGGCATAAGACGAGCGTGTGGTTAACGAGACGCTCGGACAAATACTTGTTTATCCTGTTGGCCAGATGAGCGTGAGCGATGCCCGGCCGGTCGAAAACGAGCTTGTCTTTCGGGCTGAGCTGGTAATCGATATCGTCCATTAGCAGGCCGAATTTATTAACCCCGACCGAAATCAGTTGGTCAAGCTTTACAAACAACCTTTGATAATCCTCGTCGCCCAGGAAGCGGAATCGTTCGTCGGGGTTTTCGGCGTATCCCGGGGAAATGCAATAGAAAAAGTTTATTTCTTTTTCTTTAAGTTTATTGATAAGGGCGATGATTTGCTTAAACAAATCGTCGGGATATAATTGGTGCCATTTTACCCGGTGATAGGGATCGGATTTCGGGGCGTACATATAAGTGTTGAGGCGCAGGCTGTCCATAAAATCGGCCAGCGTCATCCTTTCCTGGAAACTCCAGGGCTCGCCGTAATAACCTTCGATAATCCCGCGGAATTCAAAAGAGGGATAATCCAAAAGCAAAGCGATCGGAAGCAAAAGTTTCCCGTTTTTGCGGACAACGAGTTTGTTTAACGTGTCGATCGCGTAACGGACGCCGCGGGTGTTGCGGGCGTCGATCGAAATCTCGTTTTTCCTGATGTCAAGCCGGTAGCCGTCATATTTGATGTTTTCATCGTAATGGATAAAAGTCGGGACGGCGTCGGGGTCCGAGGAAACCGTGAAAAACTCCCCGTTGAGGAGATTTGCGAAATCGGAATACATTTTAAAAGTAATCGTTCTCCCGTCGAGACGAAGCGGGATCTTGCCGGTATACGCGACATAACTGTCGACCGAGTAATAATTTCGAAACAAATAAGTGTCTTTCATAATTACTCCTTTCTTGCTTTTTCCGGGTGAATCTCGATTATCTCTCCCCCCAAATCGGGGTTGCAGGGGGATACCGTTATCGCCCTATCGTCCGGGCAAACCATCGAGCCGTAACGGCGGGCGTGAAAGGGGACCTTCATGACTTCTCCCCCAATTTCTCGATACAAGTAGACTTCGCGCCAAACTGCGGGCGTGACCCGAGCCTTGGTCTCTTGGGCTTTATAGCCTTCGTTTCCGTATTGGTCGATGGCGTTGACCCGTTTAAACTCCGCTTTGTCATAACCGTGACCTTTGGAATAAAAACAGGGGCTGAAGAAATCGGCGGGCCGGTTACCGGGAAGCCCGTAACCTCGCCTTAGTTTCGCGTACTTCGGTATTTCCGTCGGCTTTACGACTTCGATGCGCAACTGCAGGTAATCGGGAAGCGGCGAATAAACGCTCATCCGCAAAACATCGCCGGGAAAATAATAGTACGACAAGTTTTTTGGATGCGTTACGTTCCAGGAATTCACTTCCCGGCGCGTGACGTTGCCTTCGATGTCTTCGGCCTCGTAATATATATAGCGCCAAAAAGGCCGGTAACCCAGTTTCGGGGAAGCTGGGGTAAGGTCATAAGAAGTGTCGGCGGTCGGATACATAATATTAAGCGAGAGCCCCGCGTCGCTTTCCCTGGAACTGTTGCCTCCCATATAAACGCTGGGGTTGTCCATGTAGCGACCCTTGCCGTCAAGATTAAAACGGCTCTCGTCGGGGAAAAACTCGCCAAGCTCAATCAGCCCCTCGATCCCGAGCCAGTAATCGCGCGAAGAAAAGGCCTTGCGGTACCAGGCGCCGGGAAAGCAGGGGGGCGGGGACGGCGGGAATATCTCGTTTTCGATCTCTCCCCGATACACTTTTACATCGGAAAACTTCCGGACGTCTACGGCGCGGCTGTCCAGAACGGGGACGACGCGTACGGTTAGACTCATGAGGCGTGTTCCTTTCTTCTTCTAAAATATAATAATCCGATTAAGGCGAGCGCAATAAGGCCTTGGCCGGCGAAGCAACCTTTTTTCGGCTTGTCGCCGTTACCCGGGGCAACGGGAGGCAACCCGGGGGAAGGATAGTCGAAAGACGCGGCGTCGGGACGGGGCCCCGATTCGGGGTCGTAATAACCCATGGCGATCAATTC
>DGED01000002.1:4721-10138 GCA_002385755.1 Caryophanales bacterium UBA3935
TCCCTGAGGCTGTCGCCGGAGAGATAAGCGGTTATAAGCCGCAGGTGTTTCAACCGTTTAATAATTTCCTCGTAGTCGGCGGGGTTCTCGCGCCGCATTCCCGCGATTTCGTCGATTTCATTCTTGACGACGCTGTAATTATCCCCGGCGGCGTCCCGGTAATACTCGCAATACGCGAGCAGATCCTCCATCGCCTTTTCAAAGACGACTCCCGCAGGCGAAAGCGGCGATATCGACGCGGTTCGGTACGCGCCATTCCGAAGCGCGGCCTCGAAAGCGGGGTCGCCGATAACGTTTTGGCTCGCGAAATGGGAGGCGCCGCCGTATCTACCGGCCGAAAGAGTCTCCTCAAGGGCAACGAGATTAGAGTAACCGTAATAAATCGGGGCGATGCCGGCGGCCAGATGGCTTAAGTTCCCCGCCCGGTTTTTAATCGCCCGGGCGCCCTCGGCGACGGCCGCGGCGCTGCCGGTATAAATCATCGGGCACAACAGGTCGATGTAGCCGCGGTTGACCCAGGTCGGCCAATCCTGCATGTATGTGTCGCGGGCGATATTGACGTTGGCGACGACGGCGGCCGAGATCGCGATATCGCTCCTTGCGGCGCGAATCGCTTCCGAGAAGCGTTTCACGGCGGCGGTAATGTTTGCCTGTCTCCACTCGTTCCATTTTTCCCGGCAAGCGGTATTCAGAACCAGCGTTCGGACATCACCGGAAAGGCCGGTCGCTTCCTTGAATTTATTCTCCGAGTGCGCGCCGAACCCGCTGTCGCGGACCGGCGAGGCTCGATAGTCGTTGTCATAATAGCGGATATAATCAAATTGGATCCCGGCAAAATCGTATTTCTCCGTCATCTCGACGAAGACCGACTCGATAAAATCAAGCGCTTCCGGGTGCGACGGGTCGAGGTAATAACTTCCTCCGTAGACATTTGGGTGAAGTTTGTTTCCCTGGTAATCCTCGAGGAGCCACTCGTCCTTAACGGCTTTCGCCCGGTAGGCGTTATTCCCGGCGTTAAAGGTATGGCACCAGGCAAAAACGTCGATTCCCGCCTTTTTCGCTTCGCCGATAAGCGCCGCGATATAATCGTGCCCATACTCCTCGCCGTAATAATAATAGGCAACCTGCGGGTGCGTCTCGAGGATATCGGAGCGATAACTGGCGTATCCGTTCCAGAAAGTCTCGACGTAGATCGCGTTAAAGCCCAATTCCTTGACCTTGGCGGTAAAACTTTTGACGCCGGCCAAATTGCTCTCGCTTATTCCGCTCGCGTTCGGGCGGTGCCAGAGCGCCCTAATTTCAAGCGGCTCGGAATTTACCGTCCGGTATCGGATTTCAAAGGCGATTTCCTCGCAGCGACCCGCAATCTTCTCCAGGGTATCGACCGTAGCGGCGGTATAATTCCCTTGTTCGATAATCGCCCGCGTTTTTTGATACTCGTCCGCTAATTCATTGAGAAGATTCGAAATCGCGGCCTCGTCGCGCCGGATATAATTATCCGCGGCCGCCGCGGCCCATCCTTGCGCGTCCGCGTAGCTTTTCTCGACAAGAAAGGCGGCGCTTAACACCGGGTTTCTTTTGACCGCGATCGCGAGGGAACCGTGATCTATCTCGACGATATCGCCGACGCGGACCCGCGTTAAAAGCTCCTTTTTCGTTCCGTGCCCGGAAATCGCGTAGCCGCCGGGGTAAACGTTAACGTTCGTTCCCGTCTCGACGACGTAATTTTCGCCATTAACCGAGATTTCGTAACCCCACTCGTTTGCCGGGGTCCTTCCCGAGGAATTATATTTGTAATAAACCAAATAGTTTTCCAGACGGGTGATTTCCTTTCCGTTTAAGACGTCGCTAAAGATGATTTCGTCCCGTATTTCGTTGTTTCCCGCGGCCAAGCCAAAAAAGCCCAGACCGATCATAATAAGCGTTATTGTTCTCATCGTGATACCTCTCTCTGCCGGCTTCATTATATCATAATGAACTTGTATATACAATATTTTCTTGCTTGGCAGATACAAAATAATTGATTTTATCCGGCAAATCGGATATAATATAATTATACAGAGGTGCGATATGAAAATAGCGGTTTATCCCGGGTCCTTTGACCCGGTATCGAACGGTCATTTGGATATTATCCGCCGCGTGGCGAAAATATTTGACCGCGTCTATGTTTTGGTTTCAATTAATCCGAGCAAAAAATATTTATTCACGACCGAAGAGCGGGTGGATTTGTTGAAGCGCGCGGCCCGCGATCTGGAAAACGTGGTTGTCGAGGCAAGCAATAAACTCGTTCTCGAATTCGCGCGTGAGAAGAACGCGCAAGTCATCATCCGCGGCGTCCGCAGTTTTCTCGATTATCAAAGCGAGATTACCTTGTTCTCCTTCAATCGCTCGATCGATCCTTCGGTCGACACCTTGTTTCTTTTCCCTTCCACCAATAATCTCTTTTTATCATCCTCATCAATCAAAGAATTGGTGATGTTCGGAAACGATATTACCGACTACGTGCCGGAAGGATTGGCGGAAACGATAACCAAAAAAATCAAAGAAAGGCTTTAAAAACGGCGAAAGCCGTTTTTTTTATTGCTTTTTGTAAAATTATGTCATATAATAATAGCCCAGAGAGGTGAGGAATAGTATGGATGAGAACAAACAAAAAGTATTAACGCTGCTTTGTTATATCATGATGCGCGTCATTGCCGTTATCATCTTGGGTTTCAGTATTTATCTGATAATCGTGGAAAAGATTGACGAGCTTGAAAGCCGTTATTTCATGATCGCGTTTTATTCGCTGCTATTGCTTGGAGCTTCGTTCTTGCCGTCGATTATCAAGCATAGGTGGAAAATCGACATCCCGGAATTTATGGAATTGCTTTTTATCGCCTTCTGCATCGGTTCCTTGTTCATCGGCGAGATCGTCGGCGTTTACCGGATGAATTCCTGGTGGGACGGTCTGATGCACACCTTAAGCGGCTCGCTGATCGCCATATTCGCTTTTTCCTTTTTAAGAATGCTCAACGAAAGCGCCGATATCGGAAAAAAATTCTCGCCGCTGTTTGTCGTCTTTTTAGTTTTTTGTATCGCGTCAACCGTCGGCGTCATATGGGAGATCATCGAGTATTGCGCCGATTACTTCACCGGAAGCAATATGCAGCGGTATTTCAACGACGCGACCGGCATGGATTTCATCGGCCAGGAGGCGCTCCGGGACACGATGCTTGACTTTATCCTAAATTCCGTCGGCGCGGCGACCGTCTGCATAATCGGCTATATCGATCTTCGCGTCAAAAAAACGCTTATTAGAAGCCCGCGAAGATTTAATACCAATAAGTAAAGAGCACCATAGCGTGCTTTTTTATTTGCGGGCCTTTCTTTTCGCAAGCCCGCCAAGCGCGGTTTCCCGGTAATGGGGATGCAGGTCTCTGCCCGTTTCCTTAAGCGACTGAATGACATCGTCCAAACTAATATAATGAGAGCCGTCGGTAAGCAAAGCGAAAGCGGCGGAATCGACGGCGCGGCGCGCCGATAAAGCGTTCCTTTCAATGCAGGGAATTTGCACGTAACCCAAGACGGGATCGCAAGTCATGCCCAAATGATGCTCGAGGGCGATCTCCGCCGCGTATTCGATTTGTCGGTTCGTCCCGCCTTCGATATGACTAACGGCGGCGGCCGTCATCGCGCAGGCAGTTCCGACTTCCCCTTGGCACCCGACCTCGGCGCCGGAGATTGACGCGTTCCTTTTTACCAGATTCCCGACGAGACCGCCGACCAAAAGGCCCTCGGCCAATTTAGGTAAGGGATATTGTCTATGTTTGTGATAAGCGTAAAGGACCCCGGGCATAACGCCGCTTGACCCGCATGTCGGCGCGGTCACGACCTCGCCGCCGGCGGCGTTTTCCTCGGACACCGCCAAAGCCGCCGAGAAAATAAGCGTGTTAAAATCGCGGGTTTTTTCGTATTGCTGATAAATATCGCCGGCGCGCCGCTTGATCGCGAGCGCCCCCGGAAGCGTCCCGAAAGAGTTAACGCCCCGCTCGACCGCCGAAAACATCGCGGCGAGGATTTCCATAGCGAAATCCCAAATCTCCGCGCCTTCCGCCCGGAGAATATATGTTAATAAAGTCTGATTGTTCTTTTCCGTATGCTCGAGAATATCCGCCATATTTCCGTGGGGATAAAGAAGGTTCCCGGCGACCCGCTCTTCGTTTAAGTTCTTTAAATCGCCGCCGCCGACGGAAAAAACGAGCCATTCCCCGATTTGCTTCCCGGCGTCGTCGTAGGCGATAAACTTCATGCCGTTCGGGTGGTAATCAAAGTTGATTTCGGGAAGGAAAACCACTTCGCAGCTACTCTCGCCCAATTCCCGTTTGATTATCCAGTCGGTAAGATGACCTTTTCCCGTCAACGCCAGGGCGCCGTAGAGCTCGACCCTACGCCGACGGGCGGACGGGTGTTTTTCTTTAAAGATCCGCGCCGCCTTCTGCGGTCCCATCGTGTGCGAACTCGAGGGGCCGGCGCCGATTTTATATAATTCCCTTAGTGATTCCAAATTATCACCCGTATCTATTATACCATGAACCGCCCTTTGTTTAACCGATAATTAGAAAAATCCCTCTAAAAATCATAATATGCAGATTTTGGCATTATGGGCTATTAAAAAAACATTGTCATATTTTCCGACATATGATATCATTATAAGGATATTTGCGAAGAAAGGAAGGATTATGAAAATCGTAGGCATCAGCCCGCGGCTGACAACAACGGAAAACAGTGAAAGGGAATTCGTCAACACTCTTTACGTGAAACAATTGACGTCGCGCGGGTTAAACGCGATTATCATCAGCACCAATAACCCGAACGCGGACAAAGTGTTGGATTTGTGCGATTGTTTTCTTCTCACCGGCGGGCACGATATCGACCCCAAATACTATAACGAGGAGAACAACGGGAAGTCGCTTAACGTCAATCACGCGCTTGACAAACTTGACCGGCAAATCGCAGAGCACGCGGCGCGAACAAAAAAGCCGCTGCTGGGAATATGCCGGGGGCATCAGGCGATCAACATTTTTCTCGGCGGTTCGCTTTTTCAGGATATCGGCGATACCCACAGCGATATTAAAAGCGGTCATGCCGTTTACGCGGAACCAAACCGACTCCTGCCGTTCGCTCAAAAAATTATGGTAAACAGCTATCATCACCAGGCAATCGACCGGGTCGCGCCCGAATTTGACGTCATTGCCCGCGCCGAGGACGGGACCATCGAGGCCATTATTCATCAAAGCCTGCCGATTATCGGTATCCAATGGCATCCGGAGATAATTCCCGACGCCGTGGAAAGCAAGCTCATTTTTGATGTTTTCGCGCGGCTGGTTCACGAACGGTAAAGAATAAAAACAAAAGTATTAAAGGCGAAGCCGACT